>JAYWAE010000171.1:0-5566 GCA_043782715.1 Pseudobdellovibrionaceae bacterium
GTTGTCGCCATGTACGTGCTTTGGCAGTTCGCCGCCCGAAACGGCGGTTCCCATCCGGTCATGATCCCAACGGCCTATCCGACAGCTGGCAAAGAGCAGCGCGTGACTTGCGAAACCACCAAGGGAAATCTAGACATCGTAATTATGCCGGAGTGGAGCCCGCGCGGGGCCGAGCGCTTCTTGCAACTGGTAGACGATGGCTTCTTCACCCGCCTGCCGCTTTATCGATGTATGGATGGTTTTGTTTGCCAGGCCGGTGCACGCCCCACTCGTCCGGGCGCGAAGGCCTATCCTGCCATTGCCGATGACCCAACCCAACCGTCACTGCGCCATTTTCATCCAGGCTATGTCAGTTTCGCTGGTTTCGGTGCGGGCTCGCGCTCCACCCATTTTTTCATCGCACTTGCGGCAGTGCCTTCACTGGGAACGCAAACGTGGGAAACACCTATCGGCTACGTCACCGAAGCCAGTCAGAGTTCAACCGTGAGCCGCTTCAACACCTCTTATGGCGAATCCGCACCCGCTGGAAAAGGCCCCGAACCGCGTTTGATCGAAAGCGTGGACGGCGAGGAATATTTAAACAAAAATTTCCCCGATCTAGATTACTTTCTCTCGTGCGTGCGCCGGTAGTAAAATACCTTGCGAGGCGCATGCCATTCGGAAGATGCTCGAAGAGATGCAAACTCCCCACGCCGGCCAAAAAAATGCCAGCCTCCTACGTCGACTCTCGTACGCCGGTAACGGCGTTACGGCCGCTCTAAAGCGTGAGCAAAGCCTACGTGTTCAAATAGGATGTGGATTTCTGGTCTTGGCCTTTTGCTTAGTGACTCGGCCACCCGCGATCTGGTGCGGGCTTTTTTCTCTGGCCACTGCACTCGTGATCACACTTGAACTGATCAACACCGCGCTTGAAGCACTGATAGATCGCCTGCATCCCGAAATCCACGCCGAGATCGGCTTCGCCAAGGACTGCCTGGCGGGTGCCGTCCTCGTGACCAGTCTCGGCGCGGCCACCCTGTTCGCGATTTATCTCGCCGCGGTGTATTTATAAAATCACCCACCCGCATTTTTATCGATGCCGACGCCTGCCCAGTGAAAGACGAAACTTACAAAGTGGCCGCTCGTTTCAAGCTGACGGTCTTCGTCGTTGCCAATCAATACATGAATGTCCCGCTGAACCCCGAAATTAAAATGACCGTGGTATCCGGAGGCTTCGATGCCGCCGACGATTGGATCGTCGAGCAAGTCACCGATCGCGACGTCGTCATCACCACCGATATTTTGCTGGCCGAGCGCTGTGTGAAAAAACGCGCTCGCGTGCTGGGCCACAAGGGCGATGAGTTCACCGAAGACAATGTCGGCATGGCTGTGGCCAATCGCGAACTCATGCAGAACTTACGGCAGATGGGTGAAATGCGCGGCGGCCCCGCCCCGATGGACAAGAAGGCACGTTCGCAGTTTCTAGGAAAATTGGATCAGATTTTAAATGCGCTCAAGATTTGAGCTTGGCGATTCCAGCTTCGAGCGCCTGAATCGCGGCTTCGATTTGTTCCGGTTCTAAACTGCAGGCCTTCGCCGCTGCTTTGACGCTCGAAGGGCCTGAAGTCACTAAATGTTTAAAGTAGGTCTGTTCGACCGCCGGCAATTTTTCGAAAAAGCGCTGAATGTCCACGCGCGATTCCGGGCGCTTGCTCATCCGTTCCAGATTTTCCAGAATTAGGACTTCACGTAGGTCGCCCGGTTTCATTTCGATTGATTAGACGACGCGAACGTTGCTGGCCTGCGGGCCTTTCTTGCCTTGAACCACTTCGAACTCAACTTTGTCGCCGTCATTCAGCTGGGCGCCGTTGGTGTCGTTGGCGTGAACGAAGACGTCTTTGCCACCGTTATCGGGAGTGATGAAGCCAAAACCTTTACCTGAATTGAAGAACTTTACTTTACCTGTTTGCATTTATTCGCTCGCTTTTATTTATCGATAGGCACCGTGCCTAACGATCCTCTTGAGTGTCGCCTGTTTGGCTGCAGAAGTTAAGCATTTGGTCCCTATTGCTTTGAGTCAATTTGCGGATCGCTTGAACCAGCCGCAGAAACTGAAGCGCTCCCGATGGCTGAGCAGGACTTCGTGCTCGGACTCAGCGCTTAAAAAACACACCATAGTCCCGCCGATCGGATCTACGTCGGTATACGGCTCGCCGCCGTTCAAACCCGCCGCATAAACCCGCAAACCCCCGCCGTCAGAGGGTCTCCAGGAGCGGTTAAGGTAAAGGATGAAGGATACGATGCGGCCCGAGTCGCTTGTAAACCGGTCTTTGTGGCGGCCATAAAACCCGCCTTCGCGATAGACGGCATAGTGGCCCTCAAAATCGTCCAGTCCTAAGAAAAGTGAACGGTTCAATGCGCTCTTGAGCAAATCCAGTCTACGCCAAAGGTTTGCTTGAACGGCGTTTTGCTGCTCGCGGCTCAACCAATAGGTGCTGTCGTTGCGCACTTGGACGTCGAAGCTCAAGCCTTTTTTCCGGCCGATGCCGGCTTCCTGAAACACCCCCTGAGCCCGGATGCGATCGAGATCGTCCGCCATACTTTCGAGGCGGCGGGGCGAAAGAAAGTGAGGGCATACGCAAAGGCCGGTCTCTGCCAGCCGTCGGGCGATGGCTTTGGAAGTCATTGCCGCAAGCATGGCATATCCCTAGAATTTGGGCATGCGAATACGACAAATGGCATTTTCATCGCGCTTAAAGGCTCACCGCCACCTCCTCACGCTCGAAACCTTAAAATTTATCAGCGCCTATTTGGAAAACGGCAACGCCCGCATGGCGGCGCTCGACTCCGGAATTCCCGACCAGTATGCGGGCCGCCAAGGCCAATGGTTAAAAAAACACCCGATGGTGATCGCCGCGCTCGAACGCGATCTCGATCCGAATGAACTTCGTAAAATTAAGCACAATGTGCAGAAGATCGAAGCCCTAATGGAAGATTGCAAGAAATTGCTGGGTATCGAACAGGACAACTAGCACTGGTCCGTGCTTTGCCACAATCTCGTAAATAGAAACACATGTTGCCGAAATGGAAACGGAGTTTCTCTTGAACCATAAGGTCCGCCTATCGTAATGATAGACGCGTCGGACTAACTTATATGGAGGCAGTCTGTTACAGATTTGCCTACAAGGGGGATCTTATGAAAATCAAATTGGCACTTCCTGTTCTCATGACACTCGTTTCGTTACAGGCGTTTGCGGCGAAGGCGCCCGCCGGCGCTTACCAGATCGATCTGAATCATAGCAACATCGGCTTTGAGGTCGGCCACCTCGGCGGTATCAGTTTGGTCGTCGGCCGCTTCGATAAGTTCACCGGCAATATTCAGTTCACGCCAGGCGGTGAATCGCACACCACAGTCGAAGTCGATATGGCGAGCATCAACACCAAGGTGGATCAGCGTGACAAGCACCTGCGCTCGAACACGTTCTTTGACGTCGCTAACTTTCCCACAATGAAGTTTGAATCGGTGAAGGTGGAATACGATGCGGACGGTAACCCGATCTCGATTCATGGCAATCTCACACTGCATGGTCAAACTCGCACGCTTATTTTGACGGTCATCCCGATCGGTGGCGGCCAAGCTTCCACCGGCGAAACGCGCGCCGGCTTCAAGGCCACCGGAGTCGTCAAACGCAGTGAATTCGGCATGAATCAACTGCTCCCCGTAGTGGCTGACGAAGTCACCGTCATCTTGAACGTGGAAGCCGCACAGCCGTGAATTCCCGGAGCGTGCGTTCGAGTTTGATTTCTCTGGCGTGCGCCGTAATGTTCATCGGGTGCGGTGGCGCCTCCCATTATGAAATGGGAACTCAGATCAACAAGCAAGAGCTCACGTCCGTTCTCGCCAGCCCGAAGTCCGTCGACTACGCAGCGGTGAAACGCTTCGTCCTCGACAAAAATTGCATCGGCTGCCACAGTGGCGCTGCCAAGAAAAACGGCATCGACCTCTCAAGTTATGGTTCGATCACCGAAGGACACGACGGGCGCAAGCTCGTCGAGCTCTTCTCGCCAGGCGACAGCCTGCTGATGAACGTCTTGAAGACAGAGGGCAAGCGCCACATGCCACCGGCCGGCGAAGTCCAACTCAGCGAGGCGCAAATACAATTAGTTTATACTTGGATCGCCAACGGCGCCCGCCGCAGCGAAGACGAGCCCATCGATCCGCGCGGGAAGCAACTGCAAGATCAGCTAGCACCTTACTTTGAGCATCCTGAAAACATCGATTACCCGGCCGTGCGCAAATTCGTCTTGGCTTCGACGTGCGTCAAGTGCCATTCCGTTCAAGGCGATTCCAAAGACATCGATGCGATCCAAAATTCGGCGAACTTGACCAGCTATCAAACAACGCTAGACCTCTCGGGAGTCGTCAAGGGCAAGCCGGCAGAGAGCAAACTCTTCGAGGCGACCGCAATCAAACAGATCATGCCGCCGCCGAAGGCGGGATATCCGCCTTTGGACAGCTTGCGGACAAAGCTGTTGCGCCTTTGGATTTTGAACTGTGCGATCGAAGACAAAGCGGCACTCGGCAATGAAGTTTTGCATCCCGATATCGACAATCCCAGCGAAAAGGTGCGCGATTGCGAGCCGTCACCACCGCCTCAATCGCAATCGCTAGCGGAGTGAAATCAAAATTTCAAAGCTAGGATCGGCGCAGGCAAGAAATCGCATGAGTAGACTGACCGTCAGCTTGTCGGTTTTTAGCGTGTCGACCAGGTGCAATCGATAGCGCGTGGTTCCCAGATGGTAGGCCGCTTGCCGCTGGTTCCACCCGTTGCGCATACACGCCCGTTTCACGCGCTCGCAAAGGTAGAGTTTAACTTCTTCTAGCTTTTGTGCCGGGTCTGCAAGATGGACTTTGGCTAACTTACTCATAGGCACCCAAATAAGCAAACTCGCGGCCCGCCTCATGTAGATTACATTTGAACTCGAAACAACCGAGGTCCGGCGGCCGAAACTCTCATTTGGGTGCATGGCCAAATCATGGCCATGCACGATTCACCGACCTTCGCGATTCACCGACCGGCGCGGCTCCCCAACGGTCGCAGTTCAACAACGGTCGGCCAACCGATTAGTCGAGCTTGTTCCACGTCAACTCCTCGACGATCGACTCGAGAGTGAAATTTCACGCAGTGTGCGACGGCTTCCGATGCCGCCGTTATGGTTCAACAACTCAACCTGCTATTCGCGGATTTGCCCGTCGCCGTCCGCGACCCACCTCGGGGTCGTGAGCTCGTTCAAGCCGACCGGCCCGCGTACGTGCAGCTTCTGGGTGCTAATGCCGAGCTCACCGCCGAGCCCAAATTCAAAACCATCGGTGAAACGCGTCGACGCATTCCAATAAACCACGGCCGCATCGATGTCCTGTTGGAACTGCCGTGCCTTTGTCTGCGATTTTGTCAGAATAGTTTCGGAATGCTTGGAACCGTGCCGTTCAATATGCCCAAGAGCCTCGTCGAGCCCGCCGACCAACCGGCAATTTAAGATCAGATCGAGATGCTCCGTGTCCCAGTCGGCTTCCTGGGCCGGCTCC
>JAYWAE010000172.1:0-2097 GCA_043782715.1 Pseudobdellovibrionaceae bacterium
GCCGAGATCGAAAGCGGCAAAGCGGATCGAGTCGACAATGTTCTTAAAAACGCGCCTCACGATTACACGCATCTTTTGTCGGACGATTGGAAGCATCCCTACTCGCGCGAGAAAGCGGCGTTCCCTTTGGCGTACGTGCGCGAGCGCAAATTCTGGGTTCCGGTAGGCCGTGTGGACAATGCTTACGGTGATAAGAATCTGGTTTGTGCTTGTCTACCTGTCGACGCTTACACTTAAAGCTGTCCGCGGCGGCGACCTTCGGATCCGACCTTTTACTCCAACAAAACCCGTAACCACGCTTTGTGTTTTTCAGGAATCGCTTCACGCGGAGTCATCAGCCCGCCTTTGAGGCCCTGGTTGCTGCAGTCGCAACCTTTAAGCAAATCCTGCTCGGCTGCGAGCACGCGCTTCAATACCGAGAAGGCCTTGCCGTTGTTTTGGCGCATGATCGTGATGACTTCCTCGATGGTGACGTGCGGACGCGAGGTGTCCCAGCAATCATAGTCGGTGACGAAACAGCATGGCAGGTAGCTCAGGCCGGCTTCGCGCGCAAGTGAGTATTCCGGGAAGTTGGTCATGCCGATGATATCGGCATTGAGGTCGCGGTAGGAGAGGCTTTCTTAGAGCGTGGAGAAGTTTGGGCCTTCGATGCAGACGTAGGTTCCAGCGGCGTGTGTTTTAAATGATTCTTGTTTAGCAAGCGTGACCACCGCGTGTGCCATTTGTTCGCACACCGGGTGAGCCAGCGACATGTGGCCGACTACGCCGTCGCCGCAGAACGTGTGTTTGCGCATGCCTTTGGTGCGATCGACATATTGCATGGGGATGACCATGTCACCGGGAGCGAGTTCCGCGCGCAGCGAACCTACGGCAGAAAAACTGACGATGGCTTTGGCTCCTGCCGCTTTGAGCGCGAAAATATTGGCGCGATAATTGATCTCGCTCGGCAAGAGCTCATGGTGCTCGCCGTGGCGGGAGATAAAAAGTGCTTCGCGTCCGCCGACTTTTACTTTTTTGAGCCCACTCGAGGCTTCGCCGAACGGCGTGGCGGTGGGAAGTTTCGCCACCGTCTCAAAACCTTCAAATTTTTCAAAACCGCTGCCGCCAATGATCGCCCACATGGTTACCTCCCGTGGAGTGCGCCGTTTTTAACATCTTCGCGCGTGAACACGCCGTCGTCTAAAATCCAAGCCGTTACCAAAGCCTCCGGTGTGACGTCGAACGCCGGATTCCAAACCTGGGCCGTGCTCGCCGCCCACTCGACGTTGCCGAAGGCGCCACGGGCGCCGCGCACTTCATGCGCCGAACGCTCTTCCACCGGAATACCACTGCCATTCGCACACTTCGTGTCCACCGTCGTGCGCGGGGCCACCACGTAGAAGGGCACACCGTGAAATTTGGCATTCACGGCCACGCTGTACGTCCCGACCTTGTTGGCGAAGTCGCCGTTGGTCGCGATGCGATCCGAGCCGACCAGCACGCGGTCGATTTTGCCCAATTGCATGAGGTAGGCCGCCATGTTGTCGCAAATCAGAGTGTAAGGGATTTTATTTTGCTCGAGCTCCCAAGTGGTCAAGCGGCCGCCTTGTAGCAGAGGACGGGTTTCATCGACGTAAACGAATGGCGCTTTGCCTTGGCGCGCACCTTCAATCACCACGCCGAGCGCAGTGCCTATGCCGACTGTGGCCAGGCCGCCGGTGTTGCAATGAGTGAGGATGCGCTCGCCCTTGCCCAGCAGAGCCGCGCCATTCTTAGCCATGCCATCGGCCAACGCGACGTCTTCGCGGCAGATGTTTTCGGCTTCAGCAGTGACGGCGCGCGGGCCGCCTACTTTTAACGCCTTCAGCACACGATCCAGGGCGTTCATCAAATTTACGGCTGTCGGGCGCGCTTCGCGCAAGGCCCACAATGCTTTTTCGATTTGGGCGGCATCGGCGCCCTGCTCGGCGAGCAGGCCGAGCTGTAAGGCCGCGGCCACGCCGATCAAGGGCGCGCCACGAACTTTGAGTTCGCGGATGATGTGAATCATGCTTTCAGGCGTCGGCGAATCCAGCCAAACCTCTTTTTGCGGAAGCTGGGTTTGGTCGAGAATGAACA
>JAYWAE010000173.1:0-14768 GCA_043782715.1 Pseudobdellovibrionaceae bacterium
ATCGAGTCCTTTTGGTCCTCGAACATCTTGAGCTCGAGCGCCTTGTGTAGGCGTTCGTTGGTCTTGTAGTCGAACTTACGGCCTTCGAGTGAGAGCGCGCCAATGTAATTCATGATCTCGCGGCGGAAGTCGTCTTTGCGCGATTCTGGAATTTCGATCTTCTCTTCGATCGAGCGCATCAGCCGCTCGTCGGCTTCTTCATCCATCCCCGTGAACTGATTGCGCACACGTTCTTTTTGCGTGTAAGCCTTTACGTTGTCGATGTAGTTGCCGCAAAGCCGGTGCAGAGCGCTTTCGTCGGCCGAGATGGCGCGCTGAACTTCCGATTTGATGATCTCTTCGTACTCCTGCTTCACCACACTGAGCAATTCTTTGTAATCCTGCTTGAGCTCTTCGTTGGCGAGCAGTGAGTGATGCTTCAATCCGGCATCGAGTTCATTCAGCACCATGAACGGATTCACCGAACCCTTATTCATCTGCTGAGCGGAAACGATCGAGTTGCTCAACTTATCTTGAATGTAGCGCGGCGAAATTCCCTCAAGGCCTTCGCGCCGGGCTTCCTTGCGCAATTCCTTGATATTGTCCTCGGTGTAATTCGGCAACGATTTGCCATCGTACAATTTCAGCTTCTGCAGCCGCGTGAGGTTGGCCTTCTTGGGTTTTTCCAAGCGGGTCATGATCGCCCACATCGCCGCCATGTCGATGGTGTGCGGAGCAATACTCACCCCGCGCAAAATGCGCGAATTGAAGTCCTTTTTATAAATCTTAACTTCGTCACGCAGTTTGGTGATGTACGGGATGTCGATCTTGACCGTACGGTCGCGCAAGGCTTCCATGAACTCGTTGTCTTGCAGTTTGCGGTATTCCGGCTCGTTGGTGTGGCCGATGATGACTTCATCGATATGGGTCTGAGCGAATTTCTTCGGCTTGATCCGGTGCTCTTGCGAAGCGCCGAGCAAGTCGTACAAGAACGCCACGTCCAGCTTCAGCACTTCGACGAATTCGATCATGCCGCGGTTGGCGACGTTGAACTCGCCGTCAAAATTGAACGCCCGCGGATCCGAATCCGAACCGTACTCGGCGATCTTGCGGTAATTCAAATCGCCAGTCAGCTCGGTGCTGTCCTGGTTCTTTTCATCTTTCGGCTGAAAGGTCCCGATGCCGATGCGGTCCGCCTCGGAGAGCAACAAGCGCTTCACGCGCACATGCTCGAGCACTTTGGTAATGTCTCCGTGGTAGCGCTCCATCAGTGACTTAAAGATCCAGCGTGACGGCGGGCAAAGCTCTCCCTGCACGTTGACGCGGAAGTCGCCCTTGGCGCCGCGATTCAATTCATCATAGATCGCCGGGCGCATGTCAGGCGGAAAAACCAGCAGCGGATCTTCGTGCATGGGGCTGGGGAAAACCCGCACGCCTTTACCGAAGACGTCCTCGAAACGGCCTGCTTCATCGACCCAATCAAATGTATAGAGCGAACCTTGCGGAGTTTTTGAATAGCGTTCGAGCCCCTGCTTCAACTGGCGGCAAATCGTCGACTTGGCCGAACCGACCGGTCCGTGCAACAAGATGACTCTCTTCTCTGTGCCGTAGCCGAGAGCGGCGGCGCGCAGAACGTTGACCAGCTTCATCAGTGGAATGTCGGCGCCGTACACGGCGTCTTTGCCGTCACACTCTTCGTCGTCGAAGAATTTGTAGTGCACCATTTGTTTTTTAACGTCGACGTATTCGGAGGTGCCCTTCTCCATGATCATGTCGTACATGCGCTGAAAGGCGTTGCGCGTGATCTTGGGGTTCTCGCGTACGAGATTGAGATAGTCGTTGAAACTTCCCGACCAACTCAAATCCTGGTAACGGTTTGCCTGCTGTAAGCTTTTGATGAGATCGGTAAAGTTGGTGCGTGAATCCATCGCCATGCTAAGCCCCCTCCTGGTTCCTGTGGTAATTATCCTATGAAAGTGCGAGTTTCAGCAATGCAGTATTGCGGGAAGGGCGAGTCGCGGAATTTTGGTTTTTATCTGCAATCCGCGGGTGCTTAGTCCCGGAACGATACAGTAGCGGCTCAGCGCACTCGCAACTTCTGATAGCCTGCAGGGGCTTCCAGCGTGAATAGGTTTTTACGTTCCTCGACCTTGGGCTTGAAGCTCTGCACTTTGATTTGCACGCTGGCTTTACTATGGTCCAGTTGCACCGTTTTTTTATCGCCGTGCCGGTCGCTCCACGTCACCTTTAATCCCGATAGGGAATCGTGGCACTCGCTCAAAAATCCACTGCCGTCGCGCGCGCAGGTCCAGCCTTTTTCGACAATCGGTTCTTCGAGCAGAATATTATTCAGCCAGCGCGGATCAAATGGAATGCTGAGAATCGGCCGCATCGCACTGGGTTGCGCCGCGCCCGTGTAAAAGCGTTTCTTATCCACCAGAATATAACGCACCTCTTTGTCGTCGGTCACCAAACTGGCGACTCCTGTGCCGAGACCCGTAGTCACATCCATGCGCGCACGCTGGTTCTTCACCAAATTGATGTTGAGATTGACGACGTAAGAACGAGACTCCGCCAAGTCCTTGATTAGCGCCTTAGCGCGCCACTGCCCTTCACTGACATCCGAATAGAGTTTGGGAGTGGTTTTGCACCCGGTGAAACTTAAAAAAACGAGGAGCGCTAAAAGGATGCGGTTTTGCATCCACGAATTCTATTCGCGGGATCGAATCCGAGTCAATTCGCTTTGGGCTCGATGCTCGCCGGGCTGCGCGTGGGCGATTGATTTTGCATTTGCACGTTCGCAAGCTTTTCCATGATTTTTTTATTGTGATCAACATCACGTTCGAGCTCCGCCGCGCGTTGATAGAGTTTCTGCGCCTTCTGCCACATTTGGTGGCGCAAATAAGCGTCGCCCAAATGCTCGGCAATGATGGACTCTTCGGCCTTCATCTTGTGCGCGGCTTCGAGATATTTGATCGCGTCGTCGACTTCGCCTTTTTTGAAGTGTATCCAGCCCACGGTATCCAAGATGAAGCCGTCATTGGGCTGTAGCTCGAGCGCATGACTTGCGAGCTCGGTCGCATCATCCAAATTGCGGCCCAATTCGGCGTAGGTGTAAGCCAGATAATTGAGGGCTTGCACATGGTCTTTGTCCATTTCGAGCACTTTGTTCATCTGCACGATCGTCTCTTTGCTGTTGCCATTGCGGTCATGCATGGTGCCGAGAAAAAAGCGCAGCTGCGTGTTCGCAGGGAATTTGTCCACGGCTCCAGTCAGCATCTGCACGGCCTTCTTGAAGCTCTTCTTCTCGTCGAGCAAAGTGGCGTAATAGGCATAGAGTTGCGGAACGTCGTCTTGCTGCTTGATCGCCTTCTCCAGCATTTCAACGGCTTGGTCCATTTTGCCCGCGGTCTTCATCATGTGCGCCGAGTGCACGACAGCTTCGGGGAAATAGGTGCTCGACGGCGGAATTTTTTTGTAATGCGAAATCGCCAGGTCGTTGCGGGTGATCTCTTCATACACGGCACCCAAATAGTAGCGTACTTTGTCCGACTCTGGAGCCTGTTGCAGAATGTCTTCGAGCCGGGTGGCCGCCGTTTCGTATTTCTTTTGCTCGATTAAAATCAACGCAATCTGAATTTTGATATTGAGATTGTCGTGTTCGAAGCTGTCGACGATCTCCAATTGCTCGAGCGCATTGGCGAAGTCTTCTTTTTCCAAATAGTAATGGCTGAGCTGGCGCGCCATCTCGTGCTCGGGGCCGAATTTTTCCTGATAACTTTTGAGTACGCCTTCCATCGCCTTCTCTTTCGCTTGTGCGCGATAGAGCAAAGCCAGCGACAGCGCCGCCTCGGGATATTCCGGTTTAATGTCGAGTGCTTTGGCGAACGCCTTCTCGGCTTTGGCGTAGTAGTCCTCGCCCTGCTCGGAGAGCACACGGCCGATGTAGTAGTGCGCCTTCTCGGGCTCCTTGAAGTCTTGGTTCTTGGCCAACGCTTCGAAGTATTTGATCGATTCGTCGTATTTTTTCTGCTCGGCCAAAAGCGCACCCATGTAAATGGCAGCTTCGGCGTGGCCCGGCTGGATCTTCAAAACTTGCGCGAATTGCTCGCGCGCCGGATCAAACATTTTCAAGCCTGAGTAGAGTCCACCTAGCAACATGCGTGCATCAACATCGGCCGGAGCCATTTCGGTGGCGGCTTCGCCCTGCTCGACGGCTTCCGTGATCATGCCCATGCGCACGTATTCCGTCGCCAAACGCAGACGCACGTGCACGGATTTCGGATCATAGACGAGCGTGGTTTTGAATTCTTCGATGGCTTTCGGCGACTGCCCTTCGTAACTAAGAGTTTCTCCCATCGTAAAATGGTAGTCCGCTTGGCTGCTGAGATAAGTGTCATCCAGAACCGGATTGGAAGTGCCCGCGGAATAATCAGGCGGGGTCATGCTCTTGGGAGCCGGGTTCGGATTCGCCAATGCGGAATCGCGATATGATCCGCCGCTTCCTGCGAGCCCCAATTGCCCAAGGGTTGAGCAAGCGGTGCTGTATATGCACACGATCACCGCAGGTAGAAAAAGTAACTTTTTCATCGAGGACCTTTCCGGCATCCAAGCCAGTGGATCCATGTGAGACGGAACTCGTCTCGCTAGATCCCGTGTATTGAAATCGGATTTTTCCCGCTGGAGCTTGACGAAAAGACCTAGAAAAATGGTCTAGTTACCGACTATTTTCACGGTGTGCGGTTATATGAGAATTGAATTATATCAATGGTTTGCATAACACCCATAAGCGGAGGAGTTTGCCGGATTAAAGTTGGGGTTTAAAACTTGACGTAGGTCACTAACCGCGGTCTATGTTGAGCAGCGTCACAAGCTCAGAGCGGTGAGTTGTCACGCAGTGTCTTAGTTCCTGAATTTATTGAAGGACTCGGACTGGGGCGCTTGACAAGCTGTGGCGCCCAGCCCTAAGTTGACCGCACATTTTTATAGCTGAGGGAGTCATTTCTCGAGGGAGGCAGTTGGTGAACCAGGAATCTATGTCGAACAGACCAAACGCGAAAACCAAGATCATCAAGCGCTATCAGAACCGCAAGCTCTACGACACGCAACAAAGCTGCTATGTGACTTTGGACGATATCGCCAAAATGATTCGCGCCAGCGAAGACGTCATGGTCATCGACAACAAGACCAAGAACGACATCACTGCCGCGACTTTGACCCAGATCATTTTCGAAGCCGAGAAAAAGGCGTCGCAATACGCCCCGCTCTTCACGCTTCGCGAAATCATCCAAAACGGCAACGGCAGCATTTCAAGCTACCTCGCCAAGTTGGGTGCCTTCCCGCAAGATTACGCGGAAAAGCAAGCCGCCGCACAAGCCGAAGCCGCCCAGAAAATGGAAAACGGCAAAGCTTCCTATGACGACATGAAGAAGTCGTTGGATGAACGTGTGGCTTCTGCCGCGAATGCCGCAACCGCCGCCAAAGAACTCGAACGCGGTTTCAGCAACGATCTGCCCGACCTGCCGAATTCGAATCGCAGCCTGGGCAATTAGAGCTACGATTTAAAATCGGATATTAGAAAACCCTGGTGATGAACCGGGGTTTTTTGTTTTTAGGCCCGCCATTCTCACTCAGCTTTCAGTTTAATTTCCGTACTCTTGCATGTAGCTGAATTTCCCGACGTACGTTTGAGAATCAAGCCAATAGCGGCTACTCTCTGCGCCGAACCCAAGGCAGGTTAAATATTTCTAACATAGACTATCGGAAAATCGGGTTTTTGCTGGCTGCGGGCACCATCCCGTTGGAGGCGTACTCGCAAGTTTTTTTGAGCGAAGAGCAGAGTGTGAAGGCGATTTTTCCGGGCGAGACGTTGAGAAAAAAGACTTTTGAATTGTCTAAAGATGAGGCCCGCAAAATTGCCGACCTCACGGGCGAACGGGTGCGCACGAATTCGATCACGGCCTACGTCGGTGCCGGTAAAAATGTAGTTTTCATTGATCAAGTTTTGGGCAAGCACGAGTACATCACCTATGCCGTAGGCGTGAACAAAGACGGAACCGTTAAAGGCGTTGAGATCCTCGTCTACCGTGAGACTTACGGCCAGCAAGTGCAAGGCGAGAACTGGCGCAAACAATTCGATGGCAAAAACCTGCATTCGCCGCTCAAGATGAACGACGACATCCAAAATATCAGCGGCGCCACGCTGTCGAGCACCCATATCACCGGCGGCGTCAAACGCCTGTTGCAGACTTATGAAACCATCCGCGAGCGCATCTAACCGGGCGCGGCCCCTACTCGGAACGTTTTTTACCGTACCGGCAGAACCGGATGCGGATCACGCTTTTGCCGAAGCGGAGCGGTTGGAGAAAATTTTCTCGCGTTTCCAAGAGTCTTCGTGCGTGAGTGCGTTCAACCGCTGCGCGCCCGGCGAGGTGATGCCAGCCGGGCCCGAGTTCCGCGAGCTGGTCGCCTTGGCGCTGGCGATTTGGCGTGAGTCGAAGGGCGCATTCAATCCCTTTTTCCCAATGCGCTTACCGGTCGAATGTGACCCGGTGCAAGTGCATGCGGACGGCGGTGTGCTCAAGCTTGCCGCTTGCAGGTTGGATTTGAATGGTATCGCCAAGGGATACATTGCGGACCGGGTAGCACTCGAATTCAAATCTCTGCGCCGGCCCGCGCGCATTGATGCCGGCGGCGACATTTGTTTCCTCAATCCCCCGGCGGGGAATCAGGTGCAGCTGCGGGTAGGCGCACCGGAGCGGCCCGTGATGCGTACGCTTATGACTCAAGCTCGGGCCGTGGCGACATCACAGGCCGCGGCCACCGCGCTCCCCGGGCGCAGCAGCCAAACCCGCTATGCTGCTCAATTCCGCGCCCCGCTCACGGTTCAACACACTGCTACTGTTCTGGCCAGCAGCTGTGCAGTTGCCGACGCGCTCACGAAAGTGGCCCTGTTCGGCGAACCCGCCGATATTCACCGCTGTTGCGAGCGCTTCCAAGCTCAGGTTCTGCTGTTTGACGCCGAGGGTGAGTTGGTGGAATCTTACGGTCCGCATGAAAATATCGCGGCCGTTTAAACTCATTTTGTACGCGACGCTCATCGTGCTCTACGCTGCGGGTGCGCTGAATTGGGCTCTGCATATGTGGTTCCCTGTCGATCATGGTTTCGGACCTGAGCCAACGGTGACTGAGATTTTTTCTTTGCGTGTGCATGGGCTGGTGGGCATGTGGTTTCTGATTGTGTTCGGCTATCTCTTTCATTCCCATGTATTCCCCGCGCTTCAGGGGGGCCGCAAACTGAAGACCGGCTACACGCTCTTACTCTTCGTCGCCGTTTTGTCGATCACCACTCCCGGGCTGTTTTACCTGTCGGTAGATTCGTATCGCGCAATCGCAGCCTGGATTCACACTTACGCCGGACTAATTGCGGCCGTTCCGTTTTTCGTGCACCTGCTGCTCAAGACCGAGCCGCTCCGGCGCCGCAAGCGCTGATTAAAATACGCTGCCTGGTTGGTTGAGGAATTCGATCTCTTCATCCGTGGAGGGCCGGCCGAGTGCCTGGTTGCGATGGGGGAAGCGTCCGAAGCGCTTGATGACTTCCCAATGACGGTGGGCGTATTCGAGAGTGCTTGAGGTGATTTTGCGCAGTGGCTCGGGCGTGCGCTCGAGCAATTCGCCGTAGCGCTGAAGGCTTTCCTCTTGATCGGCGAGCGCTTCTGAATGTTCGAGAGGCAGGAGAAAAAAAATCGCTTCAATCGAGCTCAAGGACTTGTCGTAGCCAAGTGCCAATCCCCGGCGCGCGAGGTCGCGGGCAAAGCTGTCCCAAGCGAAGGCGCGCGGAGTGCCGCGGAAGCTGTTGCGCGGAACCTGATCGAGCAGAATCACTTGCGTGAGCAAACCGCGTTCACTCTTGGCGGCGGTGGTGAAGGCTTCCGCGGGATAAGCGGCGAGCCATGGTGCAAAACGCCGGCGAATTTCGCTGTCGACCGCAGCGTCTTTAGAGAACCAAAAACGCATACGTTCGCCAACGTACTTGGGATCGACTAGGGAACCGTCACCAAACCAATACTCATGTAATTCCGTAAAATTCACCGCAGCGACCGCCAGTTGAGAAAGGATTTTTTCCCCTTCTTAACGTCCACTTCCCACCACTCGCTGACTTCGCCAGTGGGATGTCCGCCGGCATCTAGGCCGACAGCGCGGACTTTGTATTTTCCGGGAACGGCGCGCTCTTTGGCGATTTGAAAACTGGCGGGCAGGCTCGACCACTGGCGCAGATCGGCTTGGTCGGCCACGTTCATGCCGATCCAAGCAATGGCGCCGAGCAATTCGTTTTGCTGGCGGAGCTGATCGGCCACGACGGCTTTGGTCGCGATGCCGGCGGCGCGCATGGCGATTTGCGGGGCGTAGTCGTCGTCGAGGTTTTTGATGGCCGTCTCTTGCACGCTCATGATGGTCTGCGAATGCTCGGTGCTTTTGCCCATGTCGAATTCGAGCCGCGCACTCTGCGTTTGCGAATAGAGCGGGTAAAGTTTTGGAATACGCGGAAAGCCCGGATGCGGACGCTTCTGCGGTCCCCAGCCTTGCTGAAAGATCAAAACGATTTCGCCTTGGTCTTTGAAGTTTGCGGGTCTGACGTCCGGCCACTTTTGCTTCCAGGTTGAAACGTCTTCGTCGCGACGGGCAGTTTTGCCGGCGCGGATGAGGTCTTCATGTAGGTATTCAATGCCCGGATTCAAATCATAGGTTTTTTTGAAATCGATGTAGGCGCTGTCCCAGTCTTTGCTGGCTTCTTCGATCATCGCCGAAAGGTAAAAGGCGAAGGGATTCTGGTCGTAATTCTTTTTGCCTTCGTAGCGGAACTTGTAAAGCTTGTCGTTGAGCTTGCGCGCTTCAACCCGCGCCTCATCCAGTTCGCCCAGCATCAGATAGTTGATTGCCAGCATGGCATTGATCAGAACTTTCTCGTAATTCTCGCCCTTGTACTGAACCATGCCTTGGCTGAGCACGAGCGAACCCGCGATACGCGAGAGCGAGTGGTAATCTTTGATGTCGGTGAGATCTTCGGCTTTCAAGAAAGCTTTGTTGCTCTCTTTGTAATCGCCCGCGAGCTGAAGTGCGGTGGCGTATTCGAGCAAATAAACGACTTGATCGTCGCCGTCTTTCTCGGCCTTGTCCTTGACCTTGGCAGCGGCGTCGGCCGGCTTGCTGGCTTGCAAATCGGCGCGGAAGTTTTGCACCTTGGTTTGATAACTGGCGCAAGACAAAAGGGCCGGCAATGCCAGCCCCATCATGAGCAGTCGCAACATGCCGGAGCTCAGAATTAGAGACCAACTCTCTTCTTTTTGAACTCTTTGCGGATTTGTTTTTGGCCGGTCCACTGAATCAGTCCTGTCTTAAGATTGGTGAGATTCATGGTGAGCTTGTAGTAAACCGTCTTGTCTTTGCCGGCTTCCTGCACGATCGAGTCGAGGCGGCCGTTCATGATGAAATCGGCACCGACTTGACCGCCTTTTTCTTTTTTGCTCTCACGATTGACCATGCCCGAGTCCTGATAGTCGTACTCTTCGGCGATGTCTTCGCGCGCGGCTTTGTCGACAAAATTCACTTTGCCCGAGTTGGTCAGCTCGACAGTGAACATATCGGTGATGCTCTGGGTGTCGATGTGCTCACTGGTTTTGTTTTGCAGGCGCGTGACCATGACGATCGGCGGACGCTTGGCTTGCGAGATTGTTGGATGCGCGACGGCGCTGGTGACGAGATCTTTCACCGCTTGTTGCATGTCCGACTCAGACCATTTGTCGGTCAGTAGATTGGTTTCTTCGACGTTGGTGTCGTATTTTCCTTTGACGAATTCACGCGGGCCACAGGCGCTGAGTGCGAAGAGCGAGACGAGTCCCGACACGAGCAGAATCTTATTCATTTGTATCCTCCGGATATGCGCCGACGGCGCTTGCCTAACACTTTCCCATTCTAGGCGTGTCTTTGCTGCCGGGCAACCCCCTGGGAACGCACTGCATGGGCCAGGGTTCGGACGTTGCTTCCCACGGGACGAAGTTTTCTTCACAGCCCTCGCCTTGGCAAGGATTGCACGGCATTCGTCTAGAAATGAAATGAGGTGCATTTTATGGAACTGACCTCGCCCCTACTGGCATATGGCTATTTGCGCCGCCGACTCAATGCCGACGTCGAGGAGTTCTGGGCCGTGGCGCTCAACGCCGAGAAAGCACCGCTGGCCAGCGCATGCCTGTTTCGTGGCTCCGTTGACTCCTGTCTCTTCCACCCACGCGACGTATTTCGTTTCGCGTGCCGAAACAATGCCGCGGCTTTGATCGTCGCCCACAACCATCCGAGCGGAAACGTCGAACCGTCGGACCATGACGAAGCGGTCAATCAGCAGTTGCTGGCGGCGGCTTTGATCTTACAAATCCCGGTGACCGATCATTTGATCTTGGCTGGACGGCGCTACTTCAGTTTTTTACAGACGGGACGAATGGATTTGGTGGAGCGGGTGCTTAGCGGCCCTGGCGCGCGAGGCGGTCCATGACTTGATTGATGTCGAGTTTGCGGGTCTCGTTGATTTTGTGCACGCCCACGACCACGAGGTTTTGATCGATTTCGACTTCCAGACCCTGGTCGCGCGCGGCTTTTATGAAGTTGGTGATGAAGGTCACGCGCTCACGGCGCTCGAGCTCGCCCATCCACTTGCGATTGACGATACCGGAGTTGATGCGATCGGCCGGCAGGTCACTCTCGGCCACGTTGGCTTCATGTAAATCGTCATAGACCCGTTCGGCCGAATTTTCGGTGTCCATGGTCACGCCCAGGTTTTTCTCCGGATCAGGCAAAGTGAGATAGTCTTCCGCGGATGGCTCGTGCGTAAGGGCGCTGCGGAATTGCATGTTTTCTACTTCGCTTTTGCGCATCATCATCTGCTGCTTGAGCTTTGTGTCTTGAGCATAACGGTCCACGTTGCCGTTCTGGTCAGCCGCGGGTGTGGTGGAAGCCAATTCGGCTTTGCCAGCTACGGGCGCCGTGTGCGGAGCCGTTCGGGTCAATGCCGGCGCATGCTTAGGAGCCGGTAATGCGAACATCGCCAAAAGAGCCACTAAACTCGCGGCACCGGCGAAGAGCATTCGGCGGGGAAATCTCTTGGCCTCCGATTTTAAGGTTTCGACCTTGTTGGAGGCCATGGGTTCGCTGGTGGATGTCTCACCGTTGCGAGGCAAACTGCGAATTTGTGTGTTGCCGCTACCCATAACCGATCCCCCTTGCCCTACTATTAAGCAAGCCAAATGCCAGCGTGTGGGTCCCCATCCGGTCTTATATTGCCAATAGGCCGTGATTCTCACATTGAGACGTCGAGCGTTTAGGCGGATGTCGGTGAATCCGCTGGATTCCCACTTTGATTCTTAAATGAACTGTTTAAGAAAATCTGGGCGTGCGCAGCAGCGCGACCGCCTGGTTTGACATACCGAGGTATTGCGAATGGAATAGCGCCTTCGATCAATCCTAAGGGGGAAATATGCGTACTCTTGCAGCACTTGCTTTATTGTTCTCGGCTCAGGCTTTTGCCTGCCCGACTCTCACTGGTAACTACACTTGCACTTACAAAGACGGCACGAACGAGACTGTGTCGATTACACAATCGGCCGACAAAGCCGGCATGGTGACCTACATCTACAACGGCTCGCAAGTTCCGGCCAACAACCAGATCTACGACGTTCCGGACGATCAGAGTGTGAAACAAGGCAAATTTCGCGCTTGGTGCGATGACGACGTCACTCTTAAATCGCAACTCATCGGCAAATACTGGAGCAACGGTTCGTACTTTGGGGATCTGACCATGAACATGAACTTCCAAATCGAAAGCGGCAATCTGAAACAGGTCACCACCGGTAATGTCGTCAATAGCGGCGGCACCTATCCGATTGACGATACTCTCGTCTGCAAGGTAGCTCCCTAATTTAGTATTCTTGGCGGCCCGCTCTTCTTACAGCGGGCTTGCCTCACAACTCGCAATTGATAAATGAATATCGGCTTCTACCCGGCGGGCTTTTTTATGTCGAGCGGGCCATGTACCGGCAGCACGATCTTAAACTCCGTGCCTTTGCCGATTTCCGATGCCACTAAAATATCGCCGCCGTGTTTTTGAATCACGCCGTACGAAATGCTCAAGCCCAGGCCGGTGCCGCTGCCGAGCCCCTTGGTGGTGAAGAACGGATCGAAAATTTTCTCGAGCGTGGTTTTGCTCATGCCCTTGCCGCTGTCGCGAATGGCGATCTCGACCCGGTCGCCGCTGAGTTTTTTGGTCGCGATGTGAATTTCACCGTCACCGTCGATGGCCTGGGCCGCGTTACTTAGTACGTTCATGAATACTTGATTCAACTGGCTGGGATAACAGTTGATCTTCGGCAGCTTGTCGAAGTCCTTGACCACTTTGATGCGGTTCTTCAATTCACCGGCGAGCAGCTGCAAGGTGTTCTCAAGGCCTTCGTGAATGTCGACTTGTTTGACTTGCGCTTCTTCGAGGCGCGAGAAATTGCGCAAACCGAGAACGATGTCGCGAGTGCGGCGCGCACCGTCTTCACAGGACGTGATTAGCTTGGGCAAATCCTTTTCGATGTATCCGAGATCGGCTTTGGCCTTCTCGGCTTTGAGCTTGCCCGGATCGTTTTCGGCGACGTCGATCAGGTGAATCAGCTTCTGCGAGTAGTCGCGCAAATGGGTCATGTTCGAATAAATAAAACCGATTGGGTTGTTCAGCTCGTGCGCCACACCCGCCACCAGTTGACCGAGGCTTGCCATTTTCGCCGTGTGCACCAGCTTGGCTTGTGTGTCGCGTATTTCGTTGTTGGCACCTTCGAGTTCTTGAATTTTATCTTTGAGCGCCTTCTGCGCTTCAACCGCACGGCGCGAGAGATCGTTGAAGCCCTCAGCTAATAATCCCAATTCAGTTTCGTTGGTGGTGGGTATCTGCAAAAGCGTCTGATCAAAGTCGGTGCGCTCAATGGCCGCCAGTACTTCGTAAATCGGCGTCAGCAGAATTTTGGATGCGAAGAAGCTGAGCGCCACCAGCAGTAGAATGATCGCGCCGACGACGGTGAAAAAAGCGACGTTGACGTTTTTAAGAACGGCCATGGCCGCGCTCTTGGAGGCGCCCAGGCCGAGCACGAACGCGGTGTCGCCCCACTTGAGTTCACGCAGCATCAGGCGATAGGGATTGGAGCGGATGTTGAGTTCGAAAAACCCGTCTTCTTTGAGATGCGGCATGAAGGTGTCGACTTTGTAGAGGCTAAGGTCTTCATGAGTCGACATGATGATCGGCTTATCGGGTTGAAAAAAGAAAATCTCAGCGTTGAGACGGTTGCGCATGCTCGACAAAACCGACTCATCGACGGTGATCGCCTGTTCGACGTAGCCGACGATTTTGCCGGAGGAGTTGGTGAGTTTAGTGAACACCGAAAACTCCAAATGCGCATCGCGCGGCTTGCCCGTGGTCTCTTGTCCGCCGATGTCCATCAGCAACATGTTGTCTTTTTGCGCCATGGCTTTGATCAACGGATCCTGCAGCTCAACCGCACCTTCTAGATTTTCGCGCCGTTGCACTTGACCACGGTCGTCTTTGTAGAGCGCGATCTCCAAGCGGGCATCGCGGCTGAACACCCAAACGCGTTGGGCGAACATGGCTTTGAACTGCGTTTTTAAATTTTCACGTACGGCGCTCACGTTGCCGCTGTTCATATAGTAGACGAAGGTTTTGTCCTCGGTGAGTGCTTGTGATTCATTCACCAGCCGGTTTTGAAAATCGCTGAAGATCGTGCTGATCTCGCGAGCGTTGCCGAGCAGGCGTGTGGACAACTCTTGATTGATCGCCTGCTCGTACTTCACCAGCGAATAGCCGGTGATAAAAGCGAGCGGCACCACTGAAAATATCAGCAGCCACAAAATCAAAATCGTACGCAGGGATTTACGGGGTCTCTGCCGAACCTTCATGGGAGCCGCCATCCTTCACGCTCAGGATAATGCGGATTTGCCCTTCTGGCATCACTCGCGGCGCGCGTTCACTATGGAACCGGACCGGTCCGAAAGTCTTGAGGAAGAGTTCGAGCTCGGCTTGGTTGGACTCAGGTAGGGAGAAATGGAAGTAGGCCTCTCCGGCTTTGCGCTGCCAGCCGAGCTCGACGTTGCCCGCGACCTTGCCTCCGAGTGCGAGGACTTTGTCGCGGATGGCGGGCCAGTCGTTGTCGAAGTCGGCGACTTCGATGTCACCGCGTTGAACCGTACCCCCAACCGCGGCCGGCGCCACCTCCTCTTTGGAGTCCAGTACAGCAAGGTTTGGCGCCTCGGAGGCGGCGGGGGCGCTCAAGGGTGTGGGCGGTTCAGGCGCTGGCTTGCTGACGTTGGGAACGATCGCGGCGAGCGGTGACGGCGCCGGTTGTGGTTGGTTGGCGTTAACCAAAGGCGTCGTCGGGGCCGCTTCGACTTTGGTGTCGGCGGCCGGCGGCACCAGATCGGGCTCGGTCTTCACCTGCTCCACCAACAAGACATCATTGCGTGCGTTGGACCATGGCTTGGTCACGAAAAGTCCAAGCATCAGCGCCAACAGCAGGATCACGTAAGGCAGCAGCTTCCAACCGCGCTGCGCGGATTGAAGCGTCCATGAAGAGATGGTTTTTTTCCACTGCGGTTCGAACTCGAGTAACGAACGGCGTAACTCTTCTTCGACCTTGAGGTGCGCCGCTTGCGAACTGTAGCGCAGGCCGCGCTTGAGCCGCTCGAGTTCGCGC
>JAYWAE010000174.1:0-5535 GCA_043782715.1 Pseudobdellovibrionaceae bacterium
CCCCGCACCATTTTAAAATCAACAGTAGCGTCATTTTGTTTATCATAATAAGGAACATAGAAACTCTCGACACGAGCGTAGTCGGGAATCAGCTCAGAAATGTACATGGCCTGTTTGATGAACTGATAGCGGCAGTTTTCCAGCCGCATAATCGTTATGCCCTTGACGTTGCGTGTCCACACCAACCAAGCTCTGACGCCAGCAGAATTGAAAATCGTCAGATTCTCAAAATCGACAATCACTTCTGCACAGTCCAGGTGATCCGGCAAATCATAGGTTCCGTCAATTGCTCCGAGGATCGTTAGACGTTCACAGTCGCCTTGCTTGACCAAATCAAATGCCTTCATTTTTTACCCTTCACTTTGCTGCGGCCTTTGAGCCGCTCAATCTCCTCATGAAGCAGTGTGATGTGGTCACGGACGTCATCGCTCAATTTTTCCAAGTAGTTGAACTCTGGTTCATCCACTTGAAAGACGGCATACTCTCCCTTAGCCAAATTCCGAAGATAGTGTTCAAAATTCAAAATTGGTTTGGCAACATGCGCTGAAAGAGCTTTGCCGACCAAAAACAAAAACACCAAAAAGGTCACCGACAAGGATAGAAAAAGAATTAGGTAATCATGAAGGAACTTGACCCTGATTAGCGGCACCACCGCCAGTTCATTGAGCGCAAGCCTAAAAAAACTGTAACTGAGAACACCAAACACCAGGACCAAAAAAAATCCCAATCCGACAATCTGATAGGAATAGCGTTTTTGAAACTGCGGTGAGACCCAAAGGTCTGCAGTCCGCGAGTCATCGAATGTGGAACTGTAAAATTGGAGTACGGAAATCATTCCAATTCCCACGAGCTGAATCACGTCGGCAAAGTTAAAAATAGGTGTGGCTCTGCCGAGCAGATTGAGGCTGAGATAGTCAATCACGTAACCATGCAGAAACCGGTCCACGACGTTGGCGAAAGCGCCGCCGAAAAATAAGGAGATCGCAATGCGCATAGTGACGGAGCGGACCGGAGCGAAAATTTGAATGAAATAGAGCATAACCAAAAGGAAAAATCCCAAAGTCACCATTGGAATTTGCACGATCGGTTTGGCAAATTCCGAGAAGTACCCACCAATGATTCCGGGATTGGCGACCAGACCAATCTTGAAAAACAGAAAGGCGCCTTCAGGCTGGTACCCCATTAGCACCTGTTTCACCAATTGATCGATGGCGGAGACAATAAAAACCGGAGAAAAGATGATGATAATGAGATTTCCTATTCTGAGTCGCATACGTTCAGAATCGAAACTAAAGGACGGCCTGTCAAATGCTGTATACGCGCGGGTCCGGCTTAAAATGAAATCAGGCGCATTTTTTTCGCGTCCGCGCTCAGGTCTGGGGTATTCTTTTAGACAAGGTACGTCTATTGGGAGGCCCTGATGAGCAATAAGACCTTCTTTTTGTCTGTCTTGTGGGTGTTTGTTATTTTCAATTTTGTGTTCTTTCACAACGCCACCAAGGTCTCGGTGACCGGGCTTCACAATAATCTTTGCGAGCAAAGCCGCAATCTAAATAAATCCCGTATTTTAGGAGCAAACACTGTGCAAGCCAGGCTCGCCTCGGTCTGGCCAGACGACGCACCATATGATCCGCGCCCCAGACTGACTTCAATGACTTCCTCCCTGTTGAACGCGAATGATCAGATATATGGGTCTTGCGTCGCGACCGAAGTAGTGCGTGACAGCCAGACCCTAGCACTAGACGAGATGAAGAAGTTGGCGGATGCGAAAACGAATATCAGCTGGAACAGATATGAAGTCGTTCTGCAAGAGGCGCTGGCCACCTTGGCCGGGACCCCGCAGTGATGAGTGAGCGTTTTAGGCACCTCGGCCGGCTGGCGGTGGCGATCACATTTCTCAGCGGCTTCGCGACGTCGAGCACGGCGGTTACCGCTACGGTTAAGAAGGACGTCTCAGTTACAGCGCAATCACAGTTTGTATGGAACGAAAAGCAAGGGACTTGCCTTGATACGGACCAGCGGCCAGGCTTCAACCGGGTACCGCTCGGAAAAAACGCCCAGTGCGTGGATTTCAGCAACCAAAATCTAACTGGCATGGACTTCACTGGGTATGACTTGCGTGGCGCAAATTTTCAGAACGCCACTTTGCGTGGGGTGCTGTTAACTGATGCTCAAATCAAAGGTTTGGTCCTGACCGGGGCCGATCTGGAAAATGGCTGCCTCGTGCAATGGTTGACCACCGGTGCCCCGCCCCCGTCTGGAGCACCATGCGGGACCACTAAGAACAGGGATCGACCCTTTCCTGCCGGCACTTCTATCATAGTGAATCTAAACTTCTTGCCAGGCCACGGCGACCCACAAAGTGACACGCAAACTAAGGCCATTGACGACATCTTTTCGCCACAAGTGATTGGGCGGTTTCACAACTCAAAAGAGCTTCGAGCCTATCTTGCCAAAACGGAACATGATTCCAAATTGGGTCAGCTCGGGACGCAGGTACAATTGGCGGCTCAGGAGCTAGAGCGCGATACCAATCAATCCATGTTGAGGATTCAGACGCGGAAGCTGCAAGAGGCCCGGGCTGATCTGACCAGCGGTCTGGTGATAGGCGAAGCAGGCCTGACTCATTTACAAAATGAAATCTCCTTGGATCAATCGGCACTCAGAAAGTTGAATAAGTCCGTTTCTAATCTATCCTCTTCCATTCAGGACGACCGCAAAATTTACGCAGCGTATTCTAGAGTGCGTGGGCGAGCGGAAAAGGCCGCCCAAACTATCAAATCCTCCAATCCGCATTCGAGTAACAGCCAGCAAAGTCTGGCGGCCTCTCTCGTTGAACTGAAAGGGTCAATTCAATCGCTTCAGGCGGAAATAAAGGTTTTGTTCGGACAAGAAAATCAATTGAGTTCGACGGTTGGGCTTTACAACGATCAAATAGATAATATCTCGCGAACGGTGGAAAACTTTTTTGAGGACATAGACGCAGCTGTTGCCACAATCCAATCGTTACAGGGGCAAATCGCTTCAGCGCCAAATAGCGGAAACAGTATCTCACTGCAAAATAGCCAAGTGACTCAAGTCGTTGCCACGTTGAAGGTGCAGGTGATTCGTGCGCTTATGCAGGTGGCGAAGCTGCGCCAGCATTCCGCGGCCGATCGGGCCAAGCTCAATGCATTAATCGGGCAGATTTTGATTGCCAGTGACAAGCTCCAAAGAGCGAATGATCAACTTCAGGACATCAATACTCAGATCGCGGTTCACCGCGCCTTAAGTTCAATGTAATTCCCAAAGCGAAACTGCAAAGTCTCAGGATGAGCCTCGATTCCCTTTAATAACGACAAAATTTTTGACGCCCTACCTATAGTTTACCGGGCTTTAGTCCGAAGAATTAGCATGCATGTAATTCGTATGTTCGCACTAATTCTGATTGGTCTGGCGACGCCCATGATGGCGCTCGCGAGCCCGTGCTTACCCGGCACCCAAAAAGCTTGCTCGCTGGGCGGCGGTCAAGACGCCAACGGAATGGCCGCTCATATCTGCGCCAGCGTTGGCAACGGATGGGGCCCTTGCCAAGTCGTGAGTTGCAAAACTGGTTATAATCTTCAAGGCGGCGCGTGCGTGGCGAATACAGCCTGCGCAGATCCACAGCACCAACACTTCGATACTACCACTAGAACATGTGTCTGGAATCAGTACTCGATCTCCGCAGTCAAAGTTACTCCCAACTCAGCATGGGGCCAAGTCAAATGTAACGGCGGACCATGCGACACCACCACTAAGTTCACCTACGGTACGCAAATTCAAGTTGCCGTGACTCCCAGTTCAACGCTCTATGCGGCCGCGAAGGTCGACCCAGGCGCGAGCCTGACGATTGCCGACACCAGTCTCAACGTGATTTCGGTGACCATGGGTTGCTCGGACAACTATGGATTGATCAACGGTACTTGCCAGGTGCCGCCGCCGGGTCAGGTTTACAATGCCACTCAGTTGATTGCGGCCCTGGGCACTAGCACGAACACCACGATCGACATCATGTCCGATATTCAAATGACGAGCACGCAAACGTCTGCCGCTCCGCTCGCACCTCTAGTGGCGTCATTTGCAGGAACACTGAACGGACATGGCCACACCATTTCAAATCTGCAATCGCCCCTCATCGGGACGCTCGCTACCACAGGAAATATAAACAATCTCTTGATCAACGCAAATCTGCAGGTAGCGCCTGGAGGTTTTGCTTACGGCGGCACTGGTGCTGCGGCGCAAATCAACAGAGGCACTATCGACTCCGTAAATGTAACCGGTGTTATTTCGGCGCCCGGGCAAGTCAACGTCGGCTCAGTCGCCGGTTACAATTATGGCACCATCAATAACAGCAGTTCGTCGGCGACGGTCACGGCTGTCTCCACGGCGGGAGGCATTGTTGGGCTGCTGGATGGTGGCACCGTAACGGGCTCGACTTTTACCGGCAACGTGTCCGCGACGAATTACATGGCCGGAGGAATTGCCGGTCAAATGTCGAGCTCCGCCACGATGGTCAATGTCAATGCGTCCGGCGGCAGCGTTAGTTCGCCGTCCTACGCAGGCGGCTTGGTCGGCTACTTGCTGGACGGGTCGGTCACAGACGGCATTAGTTCCGCGACGGTCTCGGGTACCTATTTGACGGGCGGTTTGATCGGCGACATGGAGGCAAATACAAAGCTTACCCACAGCCGCGCGAGTGGCCCCGTGAGCGGAGCTACCGCGGTCGGCGGCGCAGTTGGACAGGATATGAATGGCATAACCTCCACCACCAGCTCAAGCGGACCCGTCAACGGAACATCTTATGTCGGAGGACTGATCGGCTACATCACGGGAGCATCCCCTATCACTCAAGACTCCCATACCTCCAGTGTGGTCACAGCCTTGGGCAACAACATCGGTGGCTTTGCCGGAGCGTCCGACGGTGGAACCATCGCCCACAGTTTCGCCGCCGGCGCGGTTTTGCCGACGGGTAGAGATCCAGCCAGCACCCAAACCGGTGGATTTCTAGGCTATACGGTTGGAAGGATCATAGTTTGCGTGAATGCCCTTCCCCAGTGGCCATTCCATGGGATTGCGATCAATTCGCCAACGCTTTGGGGCGGAAATTGGGGAATCACGCAGGGGATCAATCCCACAGATCCGACCGCCGTGAGCCAAGCTTACAACATGGATCTCCTAAGCAGCTGGAACGCGAGTATTTGGAATTTAACAAATACGAGCGCCATGCCGACGCTCAATTGAGACTCATTTTCTGTTCGGCAGAAATTTGGCTAGGATTAAAACGGATGAGGGGTCACGCACAGAAACGACCGTCTGCTGTGGTCCATTTTCAAAAAAAAACCCGGAATATTTCATCCGGGCTTCAAAATGGAGAACCCTAGGTGCCCCAAAAAAATAAAAAGCTGGCATCGTGCTACTCTCCCACAGTGTCACCACTGCACTACCATCGCCGCTGGCGAGCTTAACTTCTGAGTTCGGGATGGGATCAGGTGTGGCCTCGCCGCTAAAGACACC
>JAYWAE010000175.1:0-5529 GCA_043782715.1 Pseudobdellovibrionaceae bacterium
CGCGACCTCGACGAATATTTCCTGGTGCAAGAGTTTATCAAAGAAGCCGACGGTGCGGATATCCGCGCCTTCATCGTCGGCGGTAAGATCGTCGCCAGCATGATGCGCAAAGCGAAGACCGGCGATTTCCGCTCGAACCTGCATCGTGGCGGCACCGCCATCGATATCAAACTCACGCCCGAAGAACGCAAAACCGCCACGCGCGCCGCCGATGCCATGGGCCTCAACGTTGCCGGTGTCGACATTCTGCGCTCCAAGCACGGACCGCTAGTGATCGAAGTGAATTCGTCGCCGGGTTTAGAAGGCATTGAAAAGTACACGGGCAAAGACGTGGCCGGCATGATGATCGAATACATCGAGAAAAATCATAAACCCCCAGGCGCCAACAGTGGCAAAACCAAAGGTAAAGGCTGAAGTGGTGGAGTGGAGCAAACCTGAGGACGCATTTCGCAAATTGGCGGCGAGCCAAGCTCCGCAGTGGCCGAACTATCTGGGATTTTACTCGAGCTGGCTCGGTGGATTTTTCAAAGAACCGTGGGCCATGGTCATCCCCATGGATGACCATGGATTTCATCGCGGGGACGGAGTGTTCGAAGCGGTGCGGCTGCACACCGGCGCCTACTTCGATTTGCAGGCCCATCTCAAGCGTTTAAAAAATTCGGCCAGCGCGATCGGCATGGAGTTACCTAAAACCCTGCCTGAGATCGCGCAGATTTGCGTCGACTTGGCAAAGCTGTGCGCCGCTGAGAGCGGAATTTTGCGACTCTACGTCACCCGCGGTCCGGGAAGTTTTTCGCCCAGCCCACGCGAGGTAACCGGTCATCAAATTTACGCGGCTATCACTAAACTCACGCCGCCGCCCGCGGACAAATACAGCAAAGGTGTTACCGCGATGTTCAGCACGGTCGAAGCCAAAGATCCGTTCTGGAGTCAGATCAAATCCTGCAACTACTTGCAAAACGTCTTGATGAAGCGCGAATGTTTGGAACGGGGAGTGGATTTTGCCATTTGCCTCGATCCGAAGGGCCGGCTTTGCGAAGGTTCGACTGAAAACTTGATGCTGCTGACTGCGCAGGGCGACTTGCGCGTGCCGAAGTTCGACTACACCTTGCGCGGGACCACGGTTTCACTTGTCCTTAAATTGGCCGAGAAGTTAGTGGCCGAGGGCAAAATCAAAAGCGCAACTGTGGCGGATCTCACACGCCAAGACTTGATTGAGGCGCGTGAGGCTGCGTTTGTCGGTACCACTTTGGGTGTTTTGCCTATTCGCGAGGCAGATGGAACGCCGATTGGCGGTGGCAAGCCGGGTTCCGTTTGTGAATTTTTACAGGGCGCTCTGATGCATGAGATGAGCACTAGCAAAGATCTCCGAACGCAATTCTAACCGCGCGCATCATGTGCCCGACACAATTGACACGTTCGCGGTTCTCGCACAATTTAAAGCGGATCTAAACCTAAGCATCAACGCCAGAGTATTCAGGAGGAGTCCGAATGAGGAACTTGTTTCGTCGTCTAAGCTATTGTCTGACCGGAGGGTTTGCCGCCCTGTCTTTGCCGGCCTGGGCCAGCGAAGCCGATTTGAAAATTCCCGATCTCAGCCTGACCATGCACATCTTTGGCACCGAAACGACCGGCACGACGATTCTCTATTCGGGTATCGGCGTTTGCTTCTTCGGACTGCTATTTGGTCTCTACGAATTCATTAAAATCAAAAACATGCCGTCGCATAAAAAGATGCTCGATATTGCCGAGCTGATTTGGCAGACGTGCAAAACCTACTTGCTGCAACAAGGTAAGTTCTTGATCGGTCTGCAAATCCTAATCGGCGCGGCGATGGTGTACTACTTCGGATTCTTGCGCGATATGGACTTCGGCCGCGTGGCACTGATCCTGTCCTGGTCGGTGATGGGCATTCTCGGCTCCTACGCTGTGGCTTGGTTCGGGATCCGCATCAACACTTACGCCAACGCGCGCACCGCTTTTGCTTCGATCCGCGGTGGTAACGGCTGGGACATCATGGATATCCCGCTGCGTTCGGGGATGTCGATCGGCGTCGTGCTGATTTGCACGGAGCTCGTCCTGATGCTCTGTATTTTGCTGTTCGTACCGGCCGATCTCGCCGGCAGCTGCTTTATCGGCTTTGCCATCGGTGAATCGCTTGGCGCCAGCGCCCTGCGCGTGGCCGGCGGTATCTTCACCAAGATCGCCGATATCGGCTCCGATTTGATGAAGATCGTATTCAACATCAAAGAAGATGATGCCCGTAACCCCGGCGTGATCGCCGATTGTGTGGGCGACAATGCCGGCGATTCCGTAGGTCCCACAGCCGATGGTTTTGAAACCTACGGTGTGACCGGCGTCGCGCTGATCTCATTTATCGTTTTGGCCGTCGGTAAGACGATGGGCCCGCAGGGCATCGTGACGATGGATGGCGGCACGAAAATTCAGGCGATCATGATCGTGTGGATTTTTGCCATGCGTATTCTGATGGTGCTGACTTCATTGGTTTCGTATTGGCTCAATCGAATTGTGACTACGGCTATTTACAAGAGCCAGCCCAAATTCAACTTTGAAGCTCCACTCACCATGTTGGTCTGGGTGACTTCTATCGTTTCGATTGGTGTGACCTTCTTGGTTTCGTACGCCCTGCTCGGCGATATGATGGAAGGACTATGGTGGAAACTTTCGCTCATCATTTCGTGCGGCACTTTGGCCGGCGCCTTGATCCCTGAGCTTACCAAAGCCTTCACCAGCGCACACTCGAAGCACGTGGCGGAAATCGTCAATGCTTCGCGCGAGGGCGGCGCTTCGTTGACCATTCTTTCCGGTCTCGTGGCCGGTAACTTCGGCGCGTTCTGGAAGGGTCTGACCATCGTGATTCTGATGGCGATTTGTTATTACACTTCGATGATGGGCCTCGGCATGATCATGGTTTTCCCGTCGGTTTTCGCCTTCGGTCTTTTGGCTTTCGGTTTCTTGGGCATGGGCCCGGTTACGATTGCCGTCGACTCCTATGGCCCGGTCACGGACAACGCCCAGTCGGTGTTTGAACTCGCGCAAATGGATCAGGTTAAGGCCGCTGATTTCGAAAGAGATCATGGCTTCAAGCCCGATTTCGAAAAGGGCAAGCATTTGCTCGAAGAAAACGACTCGGCCGGCAACACGTTCAAAGCGACTGCTAAACCGGTGCTGATCGGTACTGCCGTAATCGGTGCGACGACCATGATCTTCTCGATCATCTTGCTGTTGAACCTGCGTCTCGACCTGCTCGATCCCCGAGTTCTGCTCGGTATGATCATGGGTGGAGCGGTGATTTACTGGTTCACGGGTGCTTCCATGCAAGCTGTGACGACTGGCGCTTACCGTGCGGTTGAATACATCAAGAAGAACATCCGCCTGGACAGCCAAGAGAGCGCTTCGGTTGAGAAGTCGAAAGAAGTCGTCAAGATCTGCACGCAGTACGCTCAAGCCGGGATGCTCAATATCTTCGGCGTGGTGTTCTCGTTCACGCTGGCTTTTGCCTGCTTCGACCCGACGTTCTTCGCCAGCTACTTGATTTCGATCGCCGTCTTTGGCCTATTCCAAGCCATGTTCATGGCCAACGCTGGCGGCGCTTGGGACAACGCGAAGAAGTATGTCGAAGTCGACTTGCGCGAAAAAGGCACTCCGCTCCACGCCGCGACCGTTGTCGGCGATACGGTCGGTGACCCCTTCAAAGACACGAGCAGCGTGGCTCTGAACCCGATCATCAAGTTCACGACGCTCTTCGGCCTCCTCGCGGTCGAAATCGCCGTGCAAGCGGCCGATGTTGCGCGCTGGATTGGACTGGTCTTGTTCATAGTTGGACTCGTCTTCGTGTGGCGCTCATTCTACGGAATGCGCATCAAGCCTGGCGGAGCGGCTTAAGTTTAGTCAAAAATTTAGAATTGTTTACGAAAGGCCACGTGAAAAGCGTGGCCTTTTTTTCGGGCAAGTCGGCATCGGATAGGGATAGGGCCTGACCAAAAGTTTCAGTTCGCGCCGCCGTTTTCGGAATCTACGTTCGCCTGAAGTAATGGCCACGACGTCCGTCCGTCCGTGAGATGGCTTTCCTCGCCGCCATCCAGGCGGCCGAGGGCGTATGTTGAGATCGAGAATTTAAAATTAAGAAGAGTGAAGTAAGGAATCACGGGAAGTAAAATGGCCCTGAGATTGAGTTTCGCGGCATTGTTTAGATTTGATAATATTCACTTAGTGCGCACTAAGTAACAATGCATCATTGCTCATCTGATGGAACGTCCGGCGTGGACGCCGGATGTTTGCCACTCTCATGGACGGAGGATCTGTGTGGCTAAACAGGTGAGGCAGTCACAGCCGTTCCTCTCGGCATTTACCCATTTGCGTCTGCTCCAGCCACTTTCGCGCTCTGTGCTTCGTCCGACTACGATCAAATCTCTTTCAACTCTGGCCTTGTCCTTGCTCTAAGGCTCAGCCTGCGAGTCGTGAACTGCGGTTAAGGGGTTAACCGCGGTTACGCTTTCTGAGTTCGGGCAGATGGGCTTTGCTGGAAGAAGAACCAATGGACGCGTGGTGGGCGCAATTCTTCGAGCAAGCCCTCTGCCCCTGGGTGTGGCAAGTCGAGCAAATCTGCTCGGCGCGCCCGCACTGAATGCAGGACACCGGGGTCTTGGCCGGCTGGCCGCAATGGGGGCATAGTCGGTACTGCCGGGTCGGCGCCAACCGGGCGTCGACGGCCACGCGGTAATCAAATACAAAGCATTCGCCGGCAAATTCGCCTTCGGGAAACTCTTTGAGATAACTGAGTATACCGCCGTCGAGCTGATTGAGGTTGGTGTAGCCTTGCTCCTGCATGTGCACCATGGCCTTTTCGCAGCGGATGCCGCCGGTGCAGTACATGTACACGGGAGCATCTTTGCTCAGGCCTGAGGCGGCCAGCTTCTCGGGAAATTCGCTGAACTCGTCGATGCCTAAATCGATCGCGGATTTGAACTTTCCAATTTCAACTTCGTAGCGGTTGCGGGTGTCGAGAATCACGGCGCCGGGCTGTTGGATGGCTTTGTGCCACCGCTCAGGCGATAGGTGCTGATTCTGCCGCGAATCGGGCACCAGACCCGGGCGGCCAAGCGTGACGATCTCATCTCTGATTTTGATGCGGAAAATCTGGAATGGATGTTTGGCTCCGACCGAGTCTTTGAACACCAGATCGCCAATCGTGAGCCAATCCGCGACTAGGCTTTTGCATGCTTCAATCGCGAGAGCCGTGCCGGAGACGGTGGCATTGATTCCCTCGGGCCCCATCAGGATTAGCCCGCGGAGACCAGTGTTGGTGGCCATGGTTTCCAGCTGCTGCAGTCCACGTTCTAGAGCAGCCTCGCTTAGGGGAGTGAAGCGATAAAAGCTCGAGATAAGAATCGGCTCGATTTGGGGGGTCGCGGTCGTCATACCTCGTTTGTAGCGGACAGTGGCCGCCACTTCAAACTGTTAAGATAAATTTTAATGTATTTGAATTTAAATTCAAATATGCTGAAT
>JAYWAE010000176.1:0-14707 GCA_043782715.1 Pseudobdellovibrionaceae bacterium
GCGGGAAGTGTGACGGAATCGGCGAACGCAAATGTCGAGGCGAAAACGAGTAAACAAGCGCTAAGAATTTTCATAGGTACCCCTCCCTATGCCAGGAGGTAGTGGGGCTGAGCTATTCAGTCAAGATGTAGTTGGTCGGGTCGACCGCGATACCATGAATGCGCACTTCATAATGCAAGTGCGGCCCCGTGGAACGGCCGCTATTGCCGACCGCCGAGATCACGTCCCAGCGATGCACCTTTTGTCCTTGTTCGACGAACACGCGCGAATTGTGACCGTAGCGCGTGACCACGCCGTAGCCGTGATCGATCGAAACGAGTTTACCGTAACCGGCTTCGTAGCCCACATAAGACACCACGCCATCGGCGGGCGCATACACCGGCGTGCCGGGAGGCGCGGCCATATCGAGACCGGCATGCATCTCAGGCCGGTTCGTATATGGATCGGCGCGGTAGCCGAAACGCGAGGTGTACCAACCATGCGTGGGTTTGATCGACGGCGTGGAGATCAGCAAGCTCTGGCGTTCTGAAAGTGAATCCCAAAGTTGCAACACGCCCTGCTCGCGCAGCTGCGACTGTTGCAAAGCGCGGTCGATGCGCACGGAGAGTGTGGCGAACTCGCGTTGGTTGTCGTGAGTGACACCCATCTCGCTGTCTTTTTCTTCACTGAACATTTTGTCCGGCACTTGCGGATCGCGAATCATGAATTCGCTCGACGGCAACCGGCTTACCGGTCCGGTGACCGCGGGATCTTGGCCGGCGCGCGAAGCTGGACTTAGGGCGAGTTTCAAAACCCGTTCTTCGTCTTCGACGTTGGTAATGAGATTGAGCTTCTTAGTGAAGTTTTGAATGCGTTCGAGCGAGGCCTCGAGGCCGGAGAGCTTCTCTTCGGCGACCTGAAACTGCGATTTCAGCGTCGCATTCTCGCTTTTTAAGAAGTTGTTTTCATTGGCCTTCAGCAACAGTCCGACGTAATCGAGACTCGCCGTGGCGACGAGCAAAATTAAACAGAAGCTCAAGAAACTCAAGACCTTGAGCCAGCTCGCGCGAAAGGTGAATTTAATGGTTTCACCATGGCGATTGGAGGCGATGAGGATGGTGTAGCTCTTATTGTCCATTGCTCTCTTGATCTGCAAAGTTCTGGGTTATCCCCAGAATAGTCGGTGGCGCACGTCTCTAAAAGTCCACATTTAGGCGGGGCTAGCAGAATGCGTCAACCGCCAACTTTTGGACGGATGACGATGACCGAAATATTGTCATCTCCGCCCGCAGCTTTGGCCTCTTTGATGCAGTTGGCCACAAGTTCTTCTGGGGTACTCGCTTTTAAGATCGCGGCGAGCTGGTCGGGCAAGACTAGGCCACTGAGACCATCGGAACACAAAAGATAGATCTCGTCGGCTTGGGGCTCGCGTTCGAAAACGTCGACCGCGACTTCTTTTTCAAATCCCACGCTACGCGTGATGACGTTGCGGCCGATGACGTGTGGCGCATCCTCTTCGGAAATCACGCCAGCCCGGACTTGCTCATTGATGAGTGAGTGGTCTTCGGTGAGTTGCCAGAGATGCGGTGCCCGATAAAGGTAGGCTCGCGAATCCCCGACATTACCTACATAAAGACGGCCGCGCTGCTCCCACATCAGTACCATCGTCGTGCCCATGCCCATGAGCTCAGGTGATTCAAAAGTGCTCTTGTGATGGATGCGTCCGCTGGCCTCGCGATAGGCGTCTTGCAGAATTTTGCGTGGCTGTGTTTTGGTCTCGGACCGACGTTTGGAGATCACCTCCTGCACGGCCTCAACCGCCAATGCCGACGCGACTTCCCCGCCTTTGTGCCCGCCCATTCCGTCGGCGACGATGAAGAGATTCAAATCATGATCGACGAGGATCGCATCCTGATTGATGTCCCTCTTCAAACCCACGTCTGTTTGGGCCCACACTTCGAAACGCATGTCATGAGTTTGACACGGGCTTTGAGTCCGTGTCGAGGCTGAAAAATAAATCCGGTCCCAGGCTCACGAACGCCTCAAATTGCACCGATAAATTTTATGAAGCCGAGGTTAATGGATGAACCGAGACAAGGTGAGAGAAAAGCTGAAACAGTCGATTGCGATCTTCGTGATCCTCTCGTTGTTTATCCACATTGCAACAGTGCTTTTCCTCACCGTCACCCACAAACAAAAGCCGGTCGTAGTCAGCCGTCAGGTCGAAGTCGACTTCATCGCGCCGCCTCCGCCGCCCGAAACCAAAGTCGATCAGGCGCAGAAAAAACTACCCAAACAAAAAGTGACCAACATCACCGATCAAATCGTCGAGCAGAAGGATCAGATCAACGAAGAAGTCGACGACAAGACGCGCTTCTTGAGCGCGCACAACCAAAAAGTAATCAAGCAAACGCGCGCCGAGGAATCCGGTAAATTCAACAACACCGCCAAGGGCGGCCACAAAGACGAAGGCGAAAAGTCTGAGAAGAAGCCCGAGGAAAAGAAGATCGTCGAAGAAAAAGAAAAACCCGAGGAGCCGCTCGAGCCCGGTGACATGCCCAAGCTCAAAGACCTCTCGCCCAAATTCTCGATGGACCCCGGACCCAAGGGCGACCAGTCCAAAGACAACGGTGATCCTTCGCGTAGTGATGACTATTTAAAAGACGTCAACACCGGCATGCAAACGTTGCTCAGCACGCGTGAATTTGTTTACTACAGTTACTATGCCCGGATCAAAGAGTCGATTCGCCAGCACTGGGAACCGGATGTGCGCGAGAAGGTGAAGATCATCTACCGCCAGGGCCGCACCATCGCTTCCGCCAAAGACCGCGTGACGCAAGTTTTGGTCGTACTCAACGCCAAAGGCGAATTGATCCGCGTGGACGTACTCAGCCAAAGCGGCGTCGATTCGCTCGACAATGCCGCCGTCGAAGCCTTCAAAGCCGCATCGCCGTTCCCCAATCCACCCAAGGGGATGATCGAAGCCGACGGAACGATTAAAATCCGCTGGGATTTCGTACTTGAAGTATGAAAACACTCATTCTCTGCGGCTACCGCACGGCTGAAAATGAAGAAGCGGCTCTCGGCCTCGAACGCGACGCCGCTGGCGATACATTGATCGACCGCCGCATTCATCAGCTGCGCGCGCTTGGGCTTGAGGCCGTTTGCGTGCTTGCCGGCCGCGGCGCCGATGCACAATTGCGCGGTTCACGCCTGATTGAAAATGCCGAACTCGTTTTCGACACCGCCGATCACTGCAGCCTGGCCTCCAACGTACGCGCCGGCGCCTTCACCCTCGACACTCAGGCCGCTTTTATACTGCCGGTTGAAATACCGCCGCCTGCGCTCGAAATTTGGAACTATCTGCGCAATGAATACGGTAAAGCCGGCTTTGCCACCCCTCACGCCTTTTTGCAGGCCGTCTCCCAGGGTGCGCCGTGCCACTTTGGCTTTCCCCTTTTGCTCACTCGCAACGGCGGAAAACTGCTGCGCGAGAGTGAACAAATGCTGAACCTCGTCGACCCCCGCCTGCAGACCTTGCAACTTGAATATCCGCCTGAGGCAGCGCTTGAACCCTCACGCCAAGCCCTATAGATTCCATAAGTTGCCAATTCGGAGAGGTTAAGCCACATGCCCAACACCATCGACACTGACGTGCTCAACAAGATCGCCCGCCGCGCCCATTACCTGGCGAACCGGATGATCTACAATGCCAATCATCGCGACAATGTGGAGAAGGGCGACCCCAAAGTCGGTGGCCATTCGTCGGCGAGCTCATCCGCGCTGCATATTTTGGGCACCCTGCACTTGGTGGCTAAGACCGGCTTCGATTGGATCGCGAACAAGCCGCATGCTTCGCCGGCCGATCACTCGTACAACTACCTGCTCGACAATCTTTTACACCATGATCTCACGCGCCTCTCGCTCGAAGAATGCAATGCCACGATGAATTCTTTGCGCGCATTCACGCCCGAAGGTGAATATGGCTTTCAAAGCTATCACTCCGCCTATGATCCCGATCACCACAACTTTTTCCCGTCTGGCACGGTCGGGATTCCGCCGGTCAATGCCGGCTACTTGGCGCTGGCCTACCGTTATGCCGAACGCCACGGTTACAATGTGCCTAAGGCACATTTCTGGGCGGTGATGGGCGACTCGGAATTCCGCGAGGGCTCGTTGGCCGAGGCGATTCCCGATTTCTCTGAACGCCAGCTCGGCAACCTCACTTGGATTTTGGACTTCAACCGCCAGAGTCTCGACGGCCATCGCATCACCAATCAAAAAATCATGAACGGCACGGACGACTTGCGCATTCAACGCATGATGGAAGCCAACGGTTGGCACGTCGTGCACGCCCGTCATGGTAAAAAGCGCGCCAAGCTCTTCAGCAAAGACGGAGGAGGCGCCTTCCAAGCCATGTTCGAAGGCGAAATGGCCGATTATGAATTGCAAGTGCTGCTCTTGCTTGCCGACGGCAAACTCGTACGCGAGATGCTGCTCGAGAAAAATAAAAAACTGGAAAAGTTTTTGCAAGGCGTAAACGACGTCGAATTGTACGAGGCCGTCCACGATTTCGGCGGTCACGATTTCAATACCCTGTTGGAAGCTTACGAAGAGACCAAACGCATAACCGATCGTCCAAGCATGGTGATCGCGCACACGATTAAGGGCTGGGGCCTGCAAATGGCCGCCAATCCTGGCAACCACTCGGCGATTCCCGAAGAACCCGAATTGCAAAAGCTGGCCGAGAAATCCGGCATGCCCAAAGGCGAAGCCTATGCGCGCTTTGCTGACAACTCGGCTGAGGGCAAGTATCTCAAAGCGCGCGGTGAAAAGCTGCACGCGGAAATTACTGCGCAACACAAACTCAAGGCCGAGAACCAGAAGTTTTTCTCTGCCATGGCTGAAAAACTCGGTGCGCCCGCGGACACGCTCGATATCAATTTTAAAATGGCAAACTATCCGCATACGCAGTGGATGCTCGGCCAGCTGACCGCGAAACTCACTCGCATCGCCAACACTTCGCTCGACGAGAAGCAGCTCAAAGAAAAGCAAAAGGCGCTGACGGCTACTGAGCGCGCCTTCAAACTCGCCGGCGAGATGATGGTCAGCATGGCACCCGATGTGGGGACCAGCACCAACTTGAATCCGGCAATGGACGGCAAAATTTACGGCGCCAACGAAATCGAAGACATCGAAGCTTCGCACGGCGTGAAAGACAAAACCGTTCCTGATTTGGTTCCGGGCGAAGAACCCAACGACCGCTTTCTGCGCTTCGACATCACCGAAGGCAACGTGATGTCCTGCATGGGCTCGTTCGGTAAAATCCGCGACGTACTCGGCATTCCTTTGATCCCGTTGATGACCGTCTACGACTTCTTCATCAAACGCGCGCTCGATCAGTTGTTTTACAATTTGTACTGGAAATCGGCCTTCATTCTAGTCGGCACGCCGAGCGGAGTGACGTTGTCACCCGAAGGTGCTCAGCATGGTTGGAAGTCGGACATCCAAATCCCGAATCAGATCACATGGGAGCCCTTTTACGTGCAGGAGCTCGATTGGATCATGGTCGATGCCGTCCGTCGCTTGCTCACAGGAGAAGATCATGAGCGCAACGGCGTGATCATCCGCGGTGTCACGCGCGGAATTGATCAGAAAGGCTTCATGCAGTTCCTGAAAGAACAAAAACGTTTCGCAGGAGTTGAAGACGGCGAGATCATGCGCCAGATCCGCGAAGATGTTTTGAACGGGGCTTACTACCTGATCGACTATCGCGGTTTCGAAGACTACCAACCCGGCGACAATGTGGTAAATATTTTCGCCATGGGGTCACCTGCGACCGAAGCCATTAAGGCCTCGCAAGCACTGCGTGAAAAAGGCATTTACGCCAACGTCGTCGTGGTCACTAGCTCTGATCTTTTGCTTGGCAACTTGGCGCACGCCAACGGCTACCACCACCTGCGTCAAGCCCTCGGCATCAACGCCGACCTGCACTTGAAGAATTTCGACGGCAGCAACCCCGGCGACCTGCGCACGATGGCCGGCCGCCGCGTTCCGATCGTCAGTGTGCACGACGGTGAAATCGGCTTGCTCGACAACATCGGTTCAGTAGTTGGCGTGCGCCAAGAAGTTCTGGCTGTGCGCAAACATTCACGCACCGGCCGACCGAGCGATGTTTACCGCTATCACCACATCGATGCCGATTCGGTCATCGAAGCTTGCGGAAAAGTGATGAGCGAAACTGCGCTGGAGAATCTGGTGATGCCCGGTGAAGCGCCGCAAGCACTAGCACCCAGCGGTAACGACTGGCGCCAGCTCTGGCCTGCGGCAGGTAAATAACACGAAGGCGGTGCCTTTTCGCGGCCGCATTTCCATTTTTTTCACCTAGTTTCAATAGTTTAACTCTGGCCCAAAGCCTGCACCTTTAGCTTCCCGTATATATAGAGGAGTGTCATGCGGGCTTGCAGACTTTGGATTGTGGCGCTTTTTGCGGGGTTGACGGCGACGGCGGCGTCCGCGGAATCGCCCTACTTTTCTTGTTTAGGCAGGGAGTCCGCTGCGCCTTCCACGCTGGCCGAACAGCATGCCTTCGGCGTGGCTTTGCATCAGCAGTTCAGCGAAGTGTTTGCCCAATCCGAGGCCGAGATTCAAAAAAACATCGATTGCCTGAATGGTGTAGCGGGCGACTGCAGCCTGCGCATGGACTACCTGTTCAAGACCTTGCCCGGCCAGCTCGCCAAATACCGTGAAAACCTGGCGCTCAGCCGCTGGAATGTCCTATTTCGCGTCATGCCCAAGCATGGGGAAGCCATGTTCAATCATGCATTGGACAAGCCGCATCCGTTTTGGATGGAGCAAGTGAAGGCACAGCCGCTGACGCCGGATGAAATTCTCAAAGTTCAAAATAAATTCCAAGCCGAGTCGGCCCGCGTGTTCAAGCAGGTGCAAAGCGAGGCCGAAAGCAGCGCTCAGATTGAGGAGAAAATGCCGTTCAGCTCAGTCGACAGCCGGATGGGGGCCGCCCTGCTCAGCGAGCAAGACTGGCTGCAAACACTGTGGTCGGAGAGCACTTGGGCCCAGGTCATGGAGGTACGCTTCGACGAGCAGGTCTTTCAAGCCAACAGGAAACGCCTGATTCAGCGACTGGTCGAACACCCGCTGCTGGCTTTCATTGAAACCCCCGACATAAATAAAAAATCGTTACTCGCGGCGCTAATCAACATGCGCCGCAATCTGCGCAGTGAACAAAATGTGGTGCGCGAGGAGTTCGCTGTTAGCGACCGCGGCGCACACACGGCTCGACACCCAAGCCTGATGTGGAGCGCGCGCGGGCTCTATCCGCTGCTCGACTACAGCGCGGTCGTCGAATCGCTGCTCTTCAATCACCCGGAATATTGTTCAGCCGCGGGCCAACTCTTCGCCGCCTACGCCAATGAGCAGATGTGGAACGCCATCATATTCGGCGGCGTCACACTCGGCCTGGTGCTAGTCGCACCGCCGGTTCTCGGCGTCTCGGGCCTGGTGCTGATCGAGGGCTATTACATTTACAGTGCGAACCGGGATCGCGCGCGGCTGGCGCAGAGTGCGTTCACCACCCCATTGCCGTCGCTGAATTTGCGTTCGCCGGAGGAGTTGTACATTCGAGCCGAAGATGATTTGAACAGCGTTCTGCTCTCGCCGCTGGCGCTGACCGCGATCCCGGCGTTCCGCTTCACCCGAATTTTGCGCATGCTTTACTGACCCGTCTATTGTAACTTCTGAGCGACCGTTAGTCCCTCGACGGTAGGAACCAAAATCGAATTGTATTTGAGCGGGTCGGCCAAGCGTGCGTTGAACTCACGCATGACAGCCACGGTATTCGGGTTCACCGCTCCGTCCGTGGACTCACCCCAAAGGCCGCCCCATAAAAAGGTATTGTCACCGACGATCAACCCACCCTTGCGCACATTCTTCTCAGCCCAATTCAAATATTTGACGTAACCGGCCTTGTCGGCATCTATGAAAACCATGTCGAACGGACCCTGCGTTTCAATCGCCCGCATGGATTCAAGAACATCGCCCAGCTTGAGTTCGACTTTTTTCCCAGCCGGCGAAGATGAAAGTGTCTTTTCAACGGGCGCCTGATTGCGCGGGTCTTTCTCAAGAGAAATTAATTTTCCATCCGCCGGAAGCACACTCGCCATCGCCAATGCCGAGTATCCGTACAGCGTGCCGAATTCGACGATCGTGCGAATGCCGAATCCGCGAATGAGAAATTGCAGAATGCGGGCCTCGGCCCCCGACACCGACATGAATTCGACTTCGCCCTTGTCCATGGCGGCACGTGTGCCGGTCAATGCGGGATCACTCAGGCCAAAGACTTCATTCAAATATTTTTGCTGGGGCGTTATCACTCTCATTGCCTAAAACTAGCAGGTGCGTGCTAACCTGTTCAAGCATGTCACGCATAGAACTGGTCATCTTTGATTTCGACGGCACGCTGGTCGACACCGCGCCCGATCTCATCCGCAGCACGAATTTTTACCTCGAGTCCGAAGGCCTCGACACGTTGCCTGAGTCCACCATTCGGCGCGAGATCGGTATGGGGCTGCGTAAACTGATCGTCAGTCTTCACCCGGACGAGAATAAAACTGAGGAACAAGAGCGCCGCATTGAGGGCGACTTCCTCAAGATTTACGAACGCGAATTTCTGCATAGCCCGCGTGTGTACGAAGGCTTGCTCGAATTCCTCGCCGAGTGGGACGGGCAAATCGCCATCGTCTCCAACAAACGCCAGCGCTTTATTATGCCGATCCTGAAGCACCTTGGCTTGGATGCGATGCCCTGGGTGAGCGTGATCGGAGGCGACACTTACCCCAATATGAAACCCCACCCTGAACCTTTCCTGGGAGCGATTCACGCCGCGGGTGTCACGCCGGAGGAGACGTTGATTGTCGGCGATGGGTCTCCCGACGTACTGGGTGCCCAAGCCATAGGCAGCCGGTGTGTGGCCGTTGAGTTCGGTTATGCTCCGATCGACGACCTTATGGCCCTTGGTGCGTGGCGCAGCATTGAGTCGTTTTCCGACCTGCTTCCCTTGCTCAAATCCTGGTCGAAAAGTATTGGTTAGCCAGCCAACTTCACGCTGTCTTCCAATTGACTCTCCGGCCCCCTAACGCTACACAACAACCTTCCCATCATGTGGCTCTCCGGAGGACGAAAATGTTCAGCAAACTCTCTGTAATTCTAACGGTTTTGCTCGCCGCTACCGCCTGCACCAAAAAGAACGAAGCGCCTGATAACTCAATCACCTTTCCCCTGCGCGCAAACGTGAAAGGTCTTGATCCTTTGCGCGACGACAACGAATTCTCTTTCGAACCAATCGGTCTCGTGAATGAAAGTTTGCTGCAGTACAATTATCTGAAGCGTCCGATGGTGGTAGAGCCTTTGCTCGCGGAAGCGATGCCCGAAGTTTCCAAAGATGGCTTGACCCACACATTCAAAATTCGCAAAGGCGTTCGCTTTAACGACGACGCCGCATTCCCGGGCGGCAAGGGCCGCGAAATGACGGTCAAGGATTTCGTCTACTCGTGGAAACGCATTGCCGACGCTAAAAACTCCAGCGATGGCTGGTGGATTTTCGACGGCAAGATCAAAGGCTTCAACGAATGGCGTGAAAAAATCGGCAAAGGCGAAGCCACTTACGACACGCCGGTGGAAGGCCTCGAGACTCCGGACGATTACACGCTCAAAATTCACCTCACTCAACCCTACTTCCAATTGTACTATGTGCTAACCATGGGCTACTCGGCGGTCGTGCCCAAAGAGGCCGTCGACAAGTACGGCGCCGAATTTCTCAACCACCCGGTGGGCACTGGCCCATATATGTTTGAGAGTTGGATCCGCAATAATAAAATCACGCTGACTAAAAATCCGACGTGGCACGGCGGCACCTACCCGACTGAGGGCGAGCCGGGAGACAAAGAAAAAGGCCTACTGGCTGACGCCGGCAAACCGCTGCCGTTTGCCGATAAGGTAATTTTTCTCGAAATTGTCGAAGACCAGCCGCGCTGGCTGAACTTTTTAAAAGGCATCACCGACGCCTCCGAGATTCCCAAAGACAACTTCGACAAAGCGGTGAAAAAATCCGGCGATCTGCAGGACGATTTGGCCGCCAAAGGATTCAACCTTCAGACTTTTCTAGATCAAGAGGTCGTCTACATTTCATTCAACATGGACGATCCGATCGTGGGCAAGAATGCGAATCTGCGCCACGCGCTCTCACTTGCTTTTGATCAAGCGACCGCGTTGACTAAGTTCTACAACGACCGCGGCATTTTCGCCCAGTCGCCGATCGCGCCCGGAATGGATGGCTACGATCCCGAATTTAAAAATCCCTACAAAGAATACAACATTGAAAAGGCCAAGGAATATTTAAAGAAGGCCGGCTATCCTGACGGTAAGGGCCTGCCTGTGATCGAGTATTCCGAATCGAGCGGCAGCACAGGCCGTCAGTCGTCCGAGTATCTCCAGCAGCAATGGGAGAAAATCGGCGTCAAGGTCAACATCGCGCAAAACACTTGGCCGCAGTTCACCGAGAGAATCAAACATAAGAAGGCGCAAGTTTTCGGCATCGCGTGGGGCGCGGATTATCCCGATGCACAGAACATGATGCAGCTTCTCTACGGCCCAAATGAAAGCCCCGGCCCCAACAATGCGAACTTCAAAAACAAAGAGTTCGACGGGCTCTACGAAAAAACTTTGAAAATGCCGCCTGGACCGGAGCGCACCGCTTTGTACAAAAAAATGCGCGACATCTTCGTGGACCAACAGCCGTGGATCCCAACTATTCACCGCAAGGGATTCATCATTAGTCAGGGCTGGATCAACAACATCAAACGCAGCAAAATGATCCCGGCAATGTTCAAGTACCTGCGCGTGGACTTGGACAAGAAGAAAGAACTGAAAGCCAAACTCTAATGTTGAAGTACATCGGGCGCCGGTCGCTCTACTCCATCCCCATTCTCTTCGGCGTGACATTAGTGATGTTCCTGCTGTTCAACGTGGCCGGCGGTGACCCCGCGGGCCAAGCCGCTGGACGTTACGCCTCAGCCAAGCAAATCGAAGAGGTGCGCCACCAAATGGGGCTCGATAAGTCCCTGGTGATGCAGTACTTCGACCTGCTCGGACAAATTTTCACGCTCGATTTTGGCAGCTCGTGGTCGTCCAAACAGCCAGTTTCGCGACTGCTGGCGGATGGGATCGGGCCCACGATGTCGGTGTCCGTACCGGCGTTTTTACTCTCGCTGCTGATCAACGTTCCGCTCGGACTACTCGTCGCTTACCGGCGCGCCAGCTTGTTTGACAAAGGCATGGTCGTGACTTGCCTGGCGATGCTCTCGATCAGCTCCGTCGTGTATGTCCTCGCCGGCCAATATGTTTTGGCATACAAGTTCGGCATCTTTCCTGTCTCCGGGTGGGATCCAGATATTCTCGGACGCTTTCATTACACGGCTTTGCCCGTGCTTATCCTCTTGGTGCTTTTTCTTGGTGGCGATCTATTGTTTTTTCGCACCGTCTTTCTCGAAGAGATGCACCAAGACTACGTGCGTACCGCGCGCTCCAAGGGAGTCTCTGAAGGGGTCATTCTATTCAAGCATATTTTGCGCAATGCCCTGGTTTCGATCATCACCCTGGTTGCGCTCGAAGTTCCGTTTTTGATCGTCGGCTCGATTTTGATTGAGAGTTACTTCGGCATTCCCGGAGTCGGCAATCTCGTCGTAACGGCGATTCAAGAGGCCGATTTTCCGGTGATCAAGGCCATGACGATTCTCAGTGCCGTAGTTTATATTTTCTTTCAACTGGTGAGCGACGTGCTCAGTGCTCTCGTCGATCCCAAGATTAGGCTCGAATAATGGGACAAACACTCGCCGGCACCAGCCCAGCTTCGATTGCGGAATCGGCACCCGCCGGCCGCAGCATTTGGGCCGATGCCTTCCGCCGGATTAAAAAGGACCCGATCGCGATGATTTCGTTCATCGTGATCAGCGTCTATTTATTGCTCGCATTGTTTTGCGCGCTCGGAATCGCCTTTCCCAGCTTCAACATCACGGATGACGCCAACGCTTATCAGGCCCCGAGTTTGATTCACTTTTTCGGCACCGACCTTTTTGGCCGCGATGTGCTTGCGCGCGCGGCGCATGGGACCGTGACCTCGCTGACCGTGGGCACTTTTGGCGCGTTGCTGGCGGTCATCATCGGCACTTTCTTCGGCGCGATCGCCGGCTACTCGGGTGGGCGCATCGATCAGTTTATCGTTTGGCTGTTTACTACCATCGACACGATCCCCTACATTCTGCTCGTGGTTTCGTTCTCGTTCGTAATGGGACCAGGATTGAATACGCTCTGCCTGGCCATCGGGCTCACCAGCTGGGTGAGCCACTGCCGCATCATACGCAGCGAGTTCATGAAGCAGCGTGGGCGCGAGTACGTACAAGGCGCTCAGGCCCTCGGCGCCAGCCACCTTCGCCGCATCTTTGTTCACATTTTACCCAACACCTTTCACTTGGTGCTGATCAACTTCAGCTTGGGCTTCGTTTCGGCAATCAAATCCGAAGTCATCCTCAGCTACCTCGGCCTAGGTGTTCGCGCCGGCACGCCGAGCTGGGGCTTGATGATCAGCGACGCCAAACAAGAGCTCGCGCGCGATGTTTGGTGGGGCTTAGCCGCGGCGACCGCATTCATGTTCTTTTTGGTCTTAGCATTTACCTTGTTCAACAACGCCTTGCGGGATGCGCTCGATCCCAAACTGAAGAACCGCTAGGCGGGAGGAAGAGTCATGGCCGATTCCAATATGGTACAAATTCGCAATTTGGCGGTCGAGTTCCGCACCGACGACGGCATCGTCAAAGCAGTCAAAAATATTTCCTTCGATATCCCGAGAGGTAAAACGGTTGGCCTAGTCGGCGAGAGCGGCTCGGGCAAAAGCGTCACCTCCCTTGCGATTATGCGCCTGATCCCGAATCCTCCTGGCAAAATCGTCAGCGGTGAAATTATCGTCGACGGGAAAGATTTGCTGAAGCTGCCCGAAAATGAAATGCGCCAAGTGCGCGGCAATAAAATTTCGATGATCTTTCAAGAGCCGATGACCAGCTTGAACCCAGTATTCACAGTCGGCGATCAAATCTCAGAAACTCTTATGTTGCATCAAAAGTTGTCGAAGGCCGATGCCATGGCCAAATCGCTCGAACTGCTCAAGCAAGTGGGCATCCCCAATCCGGTTGAGCGTATCAAGAGCTATCCGCACGAAATGTCGGGCGGCCAGCGCCAGCGCGTGATGATCGCGATGGCCATTGCCTGCGAACCCGACATGCTGATCGCCGACGAGCCGACGACGGCGCTCGACGTGACGATTCAAAAGCAAATTCTCGACCTGCTTGCCGACCTGCAAAAGAAGTACAACATGTCGATGCTCTTCATCACCCACGATTTGGGCGTGATCGCCGATATCGCCGACGAAGTCGTGGTCATGTACCGCGGCGACATCGTTGAAAAAGGCACGACTTCGGAAATCTTTGGCAAACCAAAGCATCCCTACACCAAGGGTCTGTTGGCCTGCCGTCCTTCGCTCGAACGCAATCCGCGTCGCCTGCCCGTCGTCAGCGACTTTATGACTCCCGATGGGAAAGAGAAGCAAGTCGATGTGGCTGTACTGAAGACGCAAAAGCAAACCCGCGTCGTCTCGGACAAGCAGCCGATCTTGCTTGAAATTAAAAATATCAAAAAGCACTTCCCATTGCAAAAAGGCCTCTTCGGCGGCGTGAAAACTTGGGTTAAAGCCGTCGATGATGTGACCTTGAGCGTGCGCAAAGGCCGTACCCTAGGCCTGGTGGGCGAATCCGGCTGCGGCAAAACCACTCTCGGCCGAACACTCTTGCGCTTGATCGAACCCACCGGCGGCAGCATCAATTACGCAGGCACCGACGTCACGACTCTCGACCGCGAAGCCATGCGCGCCATGCGCCGTAAGATGCAGATTATATTTCAAGATCCCTACGCCTCTTTGAATCCCCGCATGACGATTGGCGCAGCTCTGATGGAGCCGATGATCATTCACAACCTCGGCACCAACCGAAACGACCGCATTGAAATGGCCGGCGCTTTAATGAAGCGTGTCGGCCTGGATCGCGCCATGCTCAATCGCTATCCGCACGAATTCTCCGGCGGTCAACGCCAGCGTATTTGCATTGCACGCGCGCTAGCCGTCGAGCCTGAATTTATCGTCTGCGATGAATCGGTTTCGGCCTTGGACGTTTCGATTCAAGCGCAGATTCTGAATTTGCTTTTGGATTTGCAGGAAGAAATGGGACTTACTTACGTCTTCATTTCGCATGATCTTGCGGTGGTGAAGTTTATCTCCGACGAAGTCGCGGTGATGTACAACGGCAAGGTTGTTGAGATGAATGATGCAGTTGGAATTTATGAAAATCCGCAGCATGATTATACGAAAAAACTGCTTAGCGCGATCCCTAAGGGAATGCCTAAGCACATGCTGACTTGAGGATTTGACCAGCGGGGTTGCAAAATGATCGCGAAAACTTTTCTTGGACTTTTGACGGCGCTTTCTCTTTCCGTTTTCGCGGGATCATGGAATTACAATATCAATTCTGGGCTTGGAATTTACGTTCCAGAGGGGTGGGGCCCTTCGCAGGATGGTCGCGCCACTACTGTTACTGGGCCTGTGAAAGAC
>JAYWAE010000177.1:0-5516 GCA_043782715.1 Pseudobdellovibrionaceae bacterium
CCCGCCCGTTACTCCGAATAATCCCGAGCATTAATCCCATACTTCTCAATCTTGCGTAGCAGAGTCTTCTTCGGAATATTCGCGTGCAGCGCCGTCTGGTTGATGCGGCCCTTGAACTGCTTCAAAGCCTTGACGATGAATTCGCGCTCGAACGCCTCTTTGTGTTTATTGAAGTCCAAGGCTGTATCACCCGAAATGCTGACTACACTTTCGCCTGTCCCAGTCTCATCACCGTCGTCGCCAAGACCGGCTTCGTCGCCGTCCGTGTCGTCGAGTGCTCCACTGGCTACGATTTCCTCGCGCGCCTTCATTTGAGCGGCGGAGAGTTCAGTGCCGGTGGCCATGAGAATGCTCTCGGGCAGCGAGCCCACTTGCAGCATATTGCCCTCTTCGAGAATAAAAGCGTGCTCGATGATGTTTTCGAGTTCGCGGATGTTACCCGGCCAATCGTACTTCTTCAGCACCGTGAGGGCCTCAGGCGTTACGCCGACGATCTTTTTGCTCTGGGCTTTGTTGAATTTTTGGATGAACAAATTCACCAGCTGCATGATGTCGCTGCGGCGCTCGCAGAGCGAGGGCAGATTGATCGGCATCACGTTCAGGCGGTAGTAAAGGTCTTCGCGGAAATCGCCCTTCTTGTTCATCTCTTCCAAATTGCGGTTGGTGGCGGCGATGATGCGCACGTTGGACTCAATCTCGCGATTCGCCCCAACGGGCGTGAACATCTTCTCTTGCAGCACGCGCAGCAGTTTCACTTGCATCAGCAGCGGCAGATCGCCGATTTCGTCGAGGAACAAAGTTCCGCCCTCGGCGTATTGAAATTTTCCGATCTTGCGCTGATCCGCGCCGGTGAAGGCGCCCTTCTCATGGCCGAACAATTCCGACTCAAACAGGTTCTCAGGAATCGCCGAACAGTTCAGAGCCACGAACTTGCCGTCTTTGAACGAAGAGTTGGAGTGAATGGCGCGGGCGACCAGTTCTTTACCGGTTCCCGAGGCGCCGCGGATCAGCACCGGAGTGTCGACCTTGGACAGGCGCATGATCACGGTGAACACTTTGCGCATCTGCGAAGTCTGGCCGATGATTTCGCGACCCTGCTCAGTTTGCATCGAGAATGAAACCGAGGCTTGCGAGATCAAGCTAAAGGCAGTGATCGCGCGATCGACCATGGCCACCAAGTCTTCCGACTTAATTGGCTTCGAAACGTAATTGAAAGCGCCTTCTTTCACGGCGCGAACGGCGTCGTCGATGTTGGCGTAGGCGGTGAGCATCAGCACGATGATCGAGGGATCTTGCTCCTTGATGATTTTGAGCGCTTCCATTCCGTTCATGCGCGGCATGTCCACATCGAGTAGGACGATGTTATAAGTCTTGGCCTTGACCTTCTCGACCGCGTTGACGCCGTCGAAGGCCTCGTCGACCTCGAAGCGGCCGGTGGCGGCGAGAGCGGCCTGAACGCTGAGACGCAGTCCTGCGTCGTCATCGCAAACAAGCACTTTAAACATACATTCCTCCTGATGTTTCAGATTGGTCCGTTTCTAAATCTAAATTCATTGGCAATTTGACCGTGAACGTCGAGCCGCGGTTGAGTTCGCTTTCCACTTCGATACCGCCATTGTGCAGCTCGACGAAGTAGCGTGCGAGATAAAGTCCCAGTCCGTTGCCGGCCGTGTCTTTGCGCGAATTGCGGGCGCGGTAAAAGCGCTCGAACACGTGGCCCATCTCTTCCGCGGCAATGCCACGGCCCTGATCCGCGACCTGCACGACCACTTCGTTGTTCACTTCCTCACTCGACACCAGAATCTTGGTGCCTTCATCGGAGTACTTGATGGCGTTCTCCAAAAGGTTCGTGAGCACGGTCTTGATCAAGTCTTCATCCATTTTAATGCTGAACAGGGGTTCCAACTCGGCGACGATCTCGATGTTCTTGCGCTTGGCCGAAAACTCAGCCTTGCGAATCACTTCGTTGAGCAGGCGGTTCATATCGCGGCTGCGCAAGTGCAGTTTCATCTCTTTGCTCTCGATGCGCGACAGCGACAAGATCGAGGCCACGAATTCCGTCAGCTCTTCGCTCGACTCGGCAATCGTGTCGAGCGCGACTTTTTGGCGGTCGGTTAGCATTGAACCTTCGCGAATGACTTCGGCCATACCTTGAATACGTGCTAGTGGCGTCTTCAAATCATGTGACATCATGCGCATGAAGTTCGATTTCAGTTCCTCGACCTGCGTGAGCAAGCGGTTCTTCTGATAGTACTCCCACGACTTACGGTTCTCGATGATCAGCCGGTAGGGAATCACGAAGTAATAACAGATAAACACCGCCACCAGAGGATGCGCGACCGGAATCACCCAGCGGGCGGCGATAAACGTCAGCAGCGCGATGGCTAAGAAAGACAAAACCGACAACCCGAGCATCAACAACCCTTTGCCCGGGCGAACGCTGAGCACGATGTAAATCGTCAGCAAAGCGATGGCGAAAGTGAACAACCACTTCACCCACGGCGGCGACCAGCGCGGGGCATTGTCCTGAATCAAAGTGTCGATGACGTTGGCGTGCATCTCGAGGGTGGTGAAGCCCATCAGGCCTTTCACGATCGGAGTGGTGACGTAGTCGTTACCGCCTTCGAGTGTGTCTTTGCCGATCAGAACGATCTTGCCCTTGAACAGAGCCGGATCAAACTTGCCTTCGAGCAAGTCGATGAACTTCACGGTCGGATACGCGCCCTTGTTGCGGAAGCGAATGTACATCTGCTGCGAATCGAGCAGGCTATAAGCGCCGTGGTAATTGTCGGCCGATTTCATCTCTGTAAATTCCGCGGCTAATTTGGGATGAAAGGTCAATTGCCCTTCGTAGCTCAGGATCAGGCGGCGCGTGACGCCATCTTTGGCCAGCCAGTTTTTATCCGAGGTCTTCGGCATGGGCTCCACCTGAATATTTTCGAACGGCGGCGCCAGGGGATCCAGGTGCTGCATCCCAGTTTTCGGCAAATCGTTTTCGCCGAAGTGAAAGGGTAAGCGGCCGGCGACTTCGCTCAACATGGACAAGTCGTCGTAGGAACCTTGGATTAAAGTCGGATTGAGAAACGAAACGATTTCTTTGGGTTTTGCTTGCCCGATTTTCTGCAGAACGACGGCCCAGTCGAGCGCCTCAGGAACGCGCGCCAGTTTTTTCAGCGTGTCGTAGTCGATCGAAACGAGAGCGATGTTGCCGGAAGTGTCGGGCCGCGGGCTCAGTTGCACGCGCCAGTCATAGGCGGTGTACTCGAACAAATCCAAATTGAGGGGGGACAGAATCACCGTAATGGTAATGGCGAGAGCCAGCTTGAGTGAGTGATGAACCCACTTATTTTTAAGCCAGCTCTCAAACCAATTGATCGCCACGCGCTCACTCCTTGAGCTCAGGATGAAGGGCGATCACTTCGTGCCGATCGCCTTTCGGGACATTCCCGAATCCTTGCTAACCCACTTAAGCAATCGGATTGCCAAAGGGTTTGAGCCCATCTCGAACGTATAGTGTCAGAATGACACCGGCATGCCAAGAGTACGTCAGTTAGATGTAGTAATTTCAGCAGTGTACAAAGGACCGACGGATGGCCGGTCCCGCGACGGGTGCCTATTTAGCGACGATCTTCAACCTTAGCGTTGATGTTCGTCGGGCCTGGGTCAGCGGGGGCCGTCTTTTTATATTCAGCCACGACCGTGCGAGTGGTGCTTCCGTCGTGCGCTTCGATCTGAATGCGCGCGGTGGAGTCGTCGACTTTGGAAATGATAACGGTATCGCCCTCGATCTTTTTGGCGGTGCCATTCAAGATTTCTTCAATCTTGTAGATAGGCGAGCCGTCGCCGAAAGTGACGCTGAGTTTGGCTTCTGTAAACAACGTATTGAGGTCTTTCGAGGCCACTTTGTCGAGCTTGCCATCGGCGCTGAGTTCAAAGTGAACGGCCAACTCAAAGGCTTTACCGGCGTCGATATTTGAACCCTGAGTGCCAGAGTGTTTTTTCAGATCGGCGTCACTTAAAGCCGCAACGTCGCCACTCACCCCTACGTTGGCGTGGAAAACGCCGGCAAATACGGAATCACTGTCATTCTCTTGAAAGCGGTAGGAAGCAGTCACAGCGCTCAACGTGTAAGTGCCAGCGCCCACCAGCTTGTTAGGTTCAACTTTGCTCTTGGCGTCGGCCATTTCGGTCGCGATCAAATTGACAAGGTCGTTGGCCTGCGTGGCTTCGTTTTTCTTAGTTTCACCACCGGGGGATTCTGTTTTGGGCTCGTCTTTTTTGGGCGTCTCGGCGCCAGACGGTTTTCCGTCTTTACCTAGTAGGCGATCCACGTGTTGGCGTTTGCTGTGGTCACCGCCACCGCAACCGGCTTGGACTACGATGGAACTGAAAACCAGCAAAGCGATCAAAGAATTGCGACGAGCGTTGACCATAGGTCCTCCAAGGCACACAGCCTTGGCTTATAAAAAGTACAATGTCCGTGCCGTTGGCGGCAGCAGTTTAAATTTGATCTGAGGTAGTTTTAGAGGAGTAGGCGAGCCGGAAAATGGCGCTCTTACTGTTCACAGGACCAAAAGCAGCCGCGGGAACTGGAGTCTGAAACGCAGGTTTCGAGGTTTTTGTGGCGGGAGCAGCCCTTATGACCGTCGCAGCGGGGAGTACATTTGAGGGTTTCGCTGTCTGTGGCTGAACTGAAGAGTGCGGCAATGGCTCGCGACTCAGTGCGATCACTGCTCTCGCGATCGGCGCGGCCACCGGCCGAAGCCGCTTGGGAACTTAATAAAATCCCAAGAATTAAACTAGTTAGCCCCACACGCACGCCCAAGAGGTCTCCTTATAGTAGGCATAAGCAAAACAAATATAAGGCATTTGCTTGGGTGTGTCAATAGTGAACATATATGGAGAGATTCAAGCTCAGTGCGGAAAAACCATCTCCAGCGATTCCGGCAGATCGGTGAGCGCCGGAAATTTATTTTGCAGTTCGAACCGGGTCAGCGTGCGCGTGTTCACCTCCGCCGGCCAGTGGAATGGTTCGTCGATCACGATCTTTTGCAGCTCTTTGTGCAAGTGAATCCAAATCGGCAGCGCGGCTCCGGCTCCGGTGAGACCCATCACCGTATTGTCGTCATAGCCGACCCAAACTACGGTCAGTAGCCGCGGAGTGAAGCCGGCAAACCACGCGTCTTTGGTGTCGCTGGTCGTGCCGGTTTTGCCCGCGGCGGCGCCGAGGATGCCGAGGGTGCGCGCACTGCGGGCCGTGCCCACGATCAGCGACTGTTCGAGCATGCCCACCACCATCGCAGATTCGGCCGGCGGCAGCGCGAATTCGGAATTGGGTTTGCGTTCGAACAAGACTTTTCCGCCGAGATCTTCGACCCGTGAAAGCGTATGCACTTGATCGCCCGCGCCCATGCGCGCCAGCGTGGTGTACATCTGTGCGACTTCCAGCGGCGCCAACTCGACCGCGCCTAGTGTGAGCGAGGGCAGATTGGAAATGGTACTGGTCGCACCGGCCG
>JAYWAE010000178.1:0-5499 GCA_043782715.1 Pseudobdellovibrionaceae bacterium
TTTGGGTTCGATCTTCGTGGCGGCAGCTGGCAATTCGTACTACGACTCGCTAGGCAGCTGCGTGTTGGGGTCAAAGACTGGGTATTATGGCAGTGCCGAGTCGAGCGACGTTGCTACGACTCCTTATTCGGTGATCGTGGGAGCGACCAATGCCGACGGCGTGGCCTCTTCCTATTCTTCGCCCGGCGCCAACATTTGGATTGGCGCGCCAGGAGGTGAATTCGGTTTTGCGCACAATTACACCGGCGGGAACGTGAAGTATGGAAAGCCAGCCATGATCGCTGCGGACTTTCCGGGCTGTGATGTGGGTTTGAAAACGCTGGCTCAAGGCCTCAGTCTCTTCGATGCGGGGACCGCTCCGAACGGTTCCTGCAAATACGTTTCAACTATGAACGGTACCTCCAGTGCTTCGCCGGTCGCAGCCGGCGCGATCGCGCTCATTCTCCAAGCCAATCCGGCTCTCTACTGGCGTGATGTTAAATACATCCTCGCCGCGACCGCCGACAAAATCGATCCCGCGGTCAACCCCGTTCATCATCCAGATACGAATTACGATTTGGCAGGCCACACTTACGAGCAGGGATGGGTGACGAACGCGGCCGGCTTTCACTTTATGAACTACTACGGATTTGGACGGATCAATGTCGCAGCGGCGGTTGCGATGGCGAAAACCTTTTCAGTCAATCTGGGGTCGCTTTCGATCAGCAACTACGCCGACGACTCAGGTGTGATTTCAGTCGCCATTCCCGACGCATCCGCCACGGGCGTGACGCAAACATTGACCACGGCTCAGGCGCTTACGCTCGAGGCCGTACAACTCAAGATCTCAATCTCGGGATGCATCGGTGACATCGGCATTGAACTCACGTCACCACTCGGCACCAAGAGCATTTTGTACAACACCAATAGTTTGCTCGCCAATGCCGCGCTTACGGACCAAGTTTTTTTGAGCAACGCTTTTTATGGCGAGGCGAGTGTCGGCACTTGGAGCATGAAGCTGATCGACGCTCATGCAGGGTGTTCGGCTTCGCTCACCCGGTGGGCTTTGAACTTTTACGGACATTGATTGGCGTTTAGAGCAAGAGACGGATAATTTCAGCGGCGTTTTGCATCGCCCGCTTGAGATTCTTGGTAAATGCTTGTGGCGCGGCCGGATCGGCGGCATCCGTAATGGCGCGAATTTCAATGAACGGCACACCATGTAAGCGGCAAGCGCGCGCACCGCCCGCACCTTCCCAGGCAACGGCTAGCGCATCGGTCTTCAAGCGGATCTCTTGGGCACGGGCGGGCTCAAGAATATCTTCATCGCCGCTCGCCAAGGGGCCAAAGTGACAGCGAAAAGGGCGCGGCTCCAGCCGCCGTTTAATTTTCGCCAATGCCGTAGCGTCACCCGGGAACTGCGGCAAGGGCCGTGAGACGAAACGTAAATTGAAGTCGTGCTCGATCGTGTGCTCGGCGACCACCACGTCGAGGCCGTTGAGTTCGGGATTAAGGGCTCCCGCAGCGCCCGTACAAACAACCAGCACGGGTTTGTGCTTTTGGATCAGCAGCTGAGTGGTGAGTGCGAATTGAACTTTGCCATGGCCACCAACAGCCAATCCAAGTGCAACGCCGTCAATAGTGAGATGTTTGAGTCCATTTTGCTCGGTACCACCATGTTCCGCACCAGTGCCGAGGGCGGAAGCCAGAGCGGCATGTTCGAGCGCGAGCGGTGTCAGGATCAGAATCGGGCCCATGGGCACATCTACCAATGGATCCACAGCAAGATCAACTATCTCGCGCTTGACCGTAGCCTGCTGACTCGTTACATCAACGGGCAATGGATAATCAGCTTATGATCATCGCCATTTCGGTCATGGCAGTTTTAATACTGGTTCTCACCGGTGCCGTCTTTTTTAGACGCCGATCTCTTTCGCGCAAGGCTGAGGTGGCCCCAGCTGTCGCGCCGACCGAGGCCGCTACACCCGTAGAGGCGAAAGTCCCCACTCCCGAGGCTCCGCCGACATTGAACCGCACGTTGCGTGGCACGCGTGATAGTTTTTGGGGAAAAATCCAGTCCAGCCTACTCGGTGGAGAAATCAAGGGCGATCAGCTCGAGATGCTCGAAGAGATTCTCTACACCAGCGATCTCGGTCCCACGACGGTGAGCCGCTTGCTCGATTCGGTCGAGGGCCAGCTCTCGCGCCAAGAAAAAAAGTCCCTCGATATCGTGAAGAGTTCACTCAAAGGCGAGATTCAAAATATTTTAGCCTCAGTTCCTAAAATGGGTGTGACGCCGTTTGAGAACTGGGAAGCACGCCCGCGCCCGCAGGTGTGGATGATCGTCGGCGTGAACGGCGCCGGCAAGACAACGACGATTGGCAAGATCGCACACCTCGCAGCCGGCAAAGGCGCGCGCGTTTTAGTTGCCGCAGGGGATACGTTTCGTGCCGCCGCGCAAGCGCAGCTGAAGGTTTGGACCGAGCGCGCGCAAGTCGAAATTTTCGCGCCTGAAGGCATCACCGATCCTGGAGCTGTCGCATTCGACGCCGTGCAAATGGCCAAGGCGCGTGGCTACGATCTCGTCCTCATCGACACCGCTGGCCGTCTGCACACGCAAACCGGTTTGATGGATGAACTTAAAAAAGTAAAAAAGGTGATTCAGAAAATCGATCCTGCTTCACCGCATGAGACGCTAATCGTGCTCGATGCTAACTCGGGCCAAAACGCTTTGGTGCAGGCGCAGAAGTTTCACGAAGTGCTCAAGCTTTCGGGTGCCGTGTTTACTAAAATGGATGGCACTGCCAAAGGTGGCGTCGTGCTCGGCCTCGCCTCGCAGCTGCAAATTCCGACGGTGTTTCTTGGAGTCGGGGAGTCGATGACGGCCCTGACGGGATTCAATCCAGGTGAGTACGCCGAGGCGTTGTTCGAGGCGACTTAGATCCCGTTAATTGTCGTAGATTTCGTCTACGATTGCCCCATCGGCGTAGCCACGAAGCCTGTCCGTCCATGGGAGTGGCCATTCTCCGGCGTCCACGCCGGAGAATCCGAGGAATGTGAGAGATTGAGATAAGGAGCGGAGGGCGGAGAAAGAGATGGCCTAGAAGACCTGAGCAATTCAGGGCGTAGACAGGTCACACCGGCTTTTGCATTCCTCCCATCCAAAAAAATCTGCCCCTTAATTCGGAACCTCCGACGCGGACGCCGGAGGTTTGCCACTCTCATGGACGGAAAATCTGCGATGCCATTCAGATTGGGCTATCGAATACGAAAATGGCTGAGCAAATGGAGCGATGGGGGTAGAAGCTCGTATGTCCCAGAGAACGAAACAACAATCTTTCTCTGGCCCGGGCCTAAAAAAGCCTGCTGAGAACCCCCAAAGCCCATGGAAAAGTGAACAAGTTAGTGTACGGCACCGCCAAGAAGTATGGGGTGAGGGTTTATGAGTTTGAGAATGTCGGCAATCACTTGCATGCCCTGGTGAGGGTGCCGAGGCTTCGGCTTTGGGCGCCATACATTCGGGAGCTTACTGGTCGTATTGCCCAGGCTGTGGGTGATATATTTCCGATCGCTGGCAAATTTTGGAAGTTCCGTCCTCATACACGGATCGTTCAGGGTTGGAAAAAGGCATATCAGATCGCAAAGGAATATATTTTCCTCAACCGGTTAGAAGCCGAGGGCTTGATTAAGCGCTCTGAGATCCAGTCGCTTAAAGACCCGCGTGATATCTTTGATGGTTGATTGGCCGGCGCTCGAGACATGCGGAGTCTAGCCGGTGTCAGTCGCCTTGTGACGGAGCGGGTGACATGGCGTCCGCGCCCGGCGAGTTTAGATTCCATGGAGCAAGTTCAGTCCAGCGTTGGTTCTGCGCCCGGGCGGAATTTGGTGACCGAGCCGCGTGCCGGAATTCTTTACAAGCTACCCGCTCAACAACAGAACCTTTTGTTGGGTACGGTCGAGAATCGCCGGCGCATTTTCGCCGACTACGAGTCTCTGCGCAAACAGCCAGGGCTGCCGCCTCTGCCGCAAACTCCCCACGGTGACGAGCAGTAGGCAAAACATGCCGATCAAGTAAAAGTCCGGCTCCCTCGACTTAAGTTCAATCACCTGGTGCAAAGCGCTACAAAAAGCCGTGTAATGGAGAGATGCAAGGCCTTCATTCGGCGTTGATCGTCACACTCGGCGGAATCGCCATCTTCATGCTCGGGATGAACACCGCGAGCGAAAATTTGCAGAAGATCGCCGCCAACCGTATTCGCGACATCGTCACGACGCTCGCCAAGAAACCCGTGTGGGGAGTTTCTCTCGGTATCGGTTTGACCATGATCCTGCAAAGTTCAGGTGCCACCACCACGCTGCTCGTCGGCTTGGGTTCCGCCGCCGTCATCAACTTGCAGCAGGTGATGAGCGTGATTCTCGGCGCCGCCATAGGTTCGACATTTACTGTGCAGATATTGAGTTTCAATGTCGCGCAGTTTGGGCTGCCGGTGTTCGGGGTTAGTTTCTTTGTTTACTTTCTGTCGCGCAAACGCATGGTCAAAACCTGCGCCGCCGCGATCATGGGCTTCGGACTTTTGTTCTTCGGCTTGGAGATGATCCGCCTCGGCACCGAGGAGTTGCGCAACTTCGAAATGTTCCAAACGTTCATCAAATCCTTGAGCGACAATCCTCTCTACGCCGTATTATTGACCGCGTTCATCACCGCCGTCGCCTGTTCGTCGACCGTGACGATCTCATTGGCGATGGCGCTTACGGCCCACGGGCTAATCTCGCTCGACGACAGTGTGTACTGGGTGTTTGGAGCCAACATCGGCACCACAGCGACGGCACTGATTGCCGCCGCTGGTGGCAATTTCGTTGGCCGGCAAGTCGCGTGGGCACACACTCTCTACAAAACTGCGACCGTGATCTTGTTCGTTCCCTTCGGCCTCTTTCTCATGCATCAGATCATGACAGGCGAGCCCGCGCGCGACGTTGCCAACTTCAACACACTTTACAATGTTCTAGCCGCAGTCATCTTCTTCCCGTTCATCAGAAAAGGCGCCGACCTGGTGGAAAAATTATTTCCGCCGAGCAAAGAGGAGCGCCAGTACTCAGTCAAATATTTGAAGAAGCGCGATTGGGAATCGCCGTCGGTGAGCACCGCCCACGCCGAGCGCGAAGCATTGCGCATGGCCGATGTGGTCAGCAGCATGATCGAGGACTCGCTCAAGCTCTTCCGCCGCGAAGATCCGGATCTGATCGAAGACATGCGCCGGCGCGATGACCGCGCCGACCTTTTGGCCCGCGAACTCAACCTCTATCTGGCTCAACAACTCGATCAAGCGCCCGACGGCATCCGCAAACAAATGTTGCGCCTGATGTACTTTGTCACCGACATGGAGGCCGCGGCCGATGTGGTCGACAATCAGTTGATCGAACTGGCGCAGAAGAAGCACCATCTCCGCGTGAACTTTAGCGAGGAAGGCTGGAAGGATCTGGAGGAGATCGCGAGCGCCGTTTTAACCGTCTCGCAGATGT
>JAYWAE010000179.1:0-14637 GCA_043782715.1 Pseudobdellovibrionaceae bacterium
GATTTACGGATTCTCCGGCGTGGACGCCGGAGAATGGCCACTCTCATGGACGGACAATCGCCGTGGCCAAACAGATGAGGCTATCGGAGCCGTAGGCCCAGGCACACGTACGCGCGCACAGTCCTGCGAAACTAGAATTCCCCGCATTGACGATTGACAGCCTAAGCCCCGGTCAAGTTCATTAGGTCCATGAAAAAGTACATGCTCATTCTGCTCATCTCTCTCCCCTGCTTCGCTCAGCCCAGCTTCGAAGCTCCTGAGCATTCCTATCGCGATACCCTAAATCAGCTGGTCAAAGCCGACACGACCAACCCCCCCGGCAATGAATCGCGCGCTGTTGAAATTCTCGCCAAGCGTTTAAAGGCGGAGAAGATTGCCTATGAAATCGTCGAGTTCGGCCCCGGGCGGCAGAATTTGATCGCGCGCCTTAAAGGGGATGGCAGCAAAAAACCGCTTCTGCTCCTCGCTCACATCGATGTCGTGGGTACCAAAGATCAAAACTGGGCCACGCCGCCGCACGAAGTGACGGAGAAAGACGGCTTTCTCTATGGCCGTGGAGTGGGCGATGACTTGGGTATGGCTGTCACCAACCTCGAAGTATTTTTAATGTTAAAAAAAGAGAACGTTCAGCTTAAGCGCGATGTCATCCTCGCCTTTACGGGTGACGAAGAATCCGGCGGCCTCGGCATTCGTACCGTTCTCGAAAAACGCCCGGAACTACTCGACGCAGAAATTGCGTTGAACGAAGGCGGTGGAATTTGGCTGAACGACGAAGGCAAACCCTACCTCGTCCGCCCGCAAGTCGCCGAAAAAATCTATCAGGATTTCGAACTCACTGCCAAAGGCGAGACCGGCCACTCGTCCGTGCCTAAAAAAGACAACGCCATTTACCGACTGGCGCGCGCGCTTGAGCGCATTGGCCAATTTGAACCCGAACGCCGGCTGTTGCCGGTAACCCGCGCCTACTTCCGCGAAACCGCAAAAATCGAAACCGGGAACTTGGCGAAGGTGCTCAAAGAAATCGCCGAATCCAAAGGTAAGATTTCAAAGCGGGCGTTGAAAGTGATCGAATCTCGCCCAGCCTACGCCATCCAACTGTACACTTCATGCGTCGCCACCATGCTCTCCGGTGGTACCAAAGTGAACGCTCTTCCACCAACCGCTACGGCCAACATCAATTGCCGGATCCTGCCTGATGAAACTCCTGAACTGGTTCAGGAGAGATTGGCGAAAATCATTGGCGACCCGCAAGTCGCAATCGCAGCGCCTAAAGAATTCAGCAAAGCCGGTGCCTCGCCGGTTGACGGTGTCGTCATGACGGCGATTCAGGAATTGTCGAAGGAAACCTATCCCGGCCTGCCCGTCGTCCCCTGCATGCAGTCGGGTGCGACGGATTCGCGCTTCTTACGTATGCGCGGAGTCGCCGCCTATGGGTTCAGCGCGATGGCGACGTATGAGAAAGACGCCAACCGCGCCCATGGCATCGACGAACGCATTCCCGTCGCGAGCATTCGTCCGGCAATGGAAAACATGTACAAGCTGGTTTTGAAGCTGGCGCAGTAAAAGCGGCCCGAATAGTTCCTAGCGCCCGGCGGTGGCCGGCTTTTCGCGAAACGCGCGCCAAACAATTAGCCCTCGAACGTTTTTACGGAATTCGACCAATTCCAAATCGGGGACCTGGCAGACAGCCGTCCTCTTTTGCATCTCAAAGGCAGAAATTTTTCCGGCGCCTTGGCTTGAGAGCGGCGAAATCTCAAGGCATGTGCAGTTTTGCAGCCATTGGCTCAAGGGTAAGCGCTTTCCGTCCAAAGTATAAATCATGGTAGCGAAATCCGTGGATTCACTAAAGACGGTGAAAAAGTGGCTCTGCTTTGGCGCGCGCATTCGCCGCAGATATTTATTGAGTACCGACGATAAATCCAATGTATAAGTCAGCGGACCAAAGTAGTCCGTACCAATGTCAAAGAGTTCAATTTCAGAGTCCGGAATTTCTTCGAGAAGCCGCCCGCCCAAAAATTCAAAACGCCCTTCCCGTTCAAAAAGTTTACGGAGAGCAAGATACTCCGCCGGAACGCTGTCGGGAAAGTTGAGTGCCAACGCGAACAGGCGATTCTTATCTTGCCGGGCTCGTTCAGCCGGTCCGCCTTGGGCCCGCGCCTTGAGCACGTCGAGTTGAGCACGAGCCTCGCCCGAACCAAAATCTACCCAGGAATCTTGGCTTTTCATATGATCAACAACCTGCAAAAATCCAGAACCAAAGGCCGCGCGATAGGCGGCAAAATCGCGACTGACGATAAAAATATTTTCCTTTAACGTCTGTAAATATTCGGGTCCCAGCAGACCCGCTTCACAAACCCCGACACGTGGCTCGTTCAAGGCCCAGGTCACGGTCGAAATGGCGGCTAGGGCGAAAACTGTCACCCAGCACGCTAATTTGAGTCTAATCGTAGGGCTAGCCTTCATTGAATGCGTCCACCAGGAAATTTTTAATCAATATCCCCAACACTGCAGCGGGCATGCCACCTAGGAGGTTGGAAGGGCCGCCCTAGTTCCCCGCAAATCGCCGCCCGCGCACTTCGAATTGGACTTTGTCGAGAACCTGCCCTTTGGAGTCGCGCAACTCGATTTTGTACTTTCCCGACGCCGGCTCCCAAGGCAAAAACTGCTGCGCCCGTCCCATGCGCTTGCCGTTGAGATAGACGTTTTGATCGCCGCGCGGTGCGATCACTTGGATAAACATACGGTGATTGGTTTTGGGAATGTCCGGATCAATCGCAATCAGCGACTGATCGGGCGGATACGAAATATGGCTGCGCACTTCTGGTTTGGCATCGACCGAGTGATCAACGGGCTCGGTGCCGGCCATGAACCATTCCTCACGCGTGTCTTTATTGTGCGTGAACTTCACCTGCGTCTTCACCAAGCCCGCGGGTACGACCGGCGCGTGGCTGGTCTCCGCCCGGTGCAGGTAATTCATCACCTCTTGCCAAACGGGCGCGGCACCTTGCACACCCGAAACATTCCACATGGCGGCGCCAGAGAAGTTGCCCGCCCACACTCCAACTGTGTATTTTTCAGAAAAACCCACGGTCCAATTGTCGCGCATGTCTTTGCTCGTGCCGGTTTTCACCGCCGTCCAATAGCGCGTCGACAAGGTGTTCTCCAAACCAAAAGTGGCGGCGCGCGCTTCGCGATCCGAGAGCATGTCGGTGACGATGAACGCCGCTTGCGGCGAGAGCACGCGCTTGCTCCCGTGATCCGAGAGTTGCTGCGGAGAAAAGCGCACCTGCGACCAAACCCCGCCATTGGCGAGCGTGCGGTAAGCATTGGCGAGTTCGAGCAGCCGCACATCGGCGGACCCGAGCGCCAGCGATGGGCCATAGTAATCGGCCCGGAGCAAGTCGGTAAAGCCAAGCTCTCCCATCGTCTGCACAAACGTATCGACACCCAAAAGTTCAAGTGCGCGCACGGCGGGAATATTCAAACTGGAAGCGAGCGCCGTACGCACGGTCACCAAATCGCGAAAGGCGCGGTCAAAATTCGAGGGCCGGTAAATCCCAGTGGAAACCGAAATCGCCAGCGGCGAATCGTCGAGCACGGTCGCGGCCGTGAGAATGCGTTCGTCGATCGCTTTGGCATAAATAAACGGTTTGAGCGTCGAGCCGGCCTGGCGTTCCGCCACCACCGCATCGACATAACCCGCTTTCGAGCGGGTGCCGATATTGCCGACGTATGCGAGTACGTACCCAGTGGCGTTTTCAATCACCACGACCGCGCCGTCGCTCATGTTTTGCGACTGCATGGCCGAGATCTGCTTTTGCAAAGCATGTAGCGCCACCCATTGAATTTGCCGGTCGAGCGTCGAGTGAATGATTCCGCCGCGCGCGACCTCAGGCATGTGGCGCAGCCGCTCGGCCACGTGCGGAGCCATTTTCATATACGGGCGAATCCGGTAACCTTGATCGATGTAAGACAAGTGTTCGGGCGAGAGCATGCCGCACTCTTCAGGCGTGCCGAGAACCGCGAGCAGACGGCAGGCGCGCTCACGTACTTGCGGAATGCGCGCGTTGGGGGAGCGAATCAATGCCGCAATCACCGCCGCTTCGGGCCGGGTCAGAGCACTCGGTGATTTGTCGAATAGTCCAAATGAAGCCGCCGCAATGCCTTGCAGTTCGCCGCGATAAGAAATCAGATTGATATAGGCTTCGAGAATATCGTGCTTGGACCAGCTCATCTCGAGCGCAATGGCACGTACCATCTGCTGGATCTTTTGCCCGGCCGTACGCCGTGGGCTGGTTTTGATGTAATCCGGATTGTCGATCAACTCCGCAAGCTGCATGGTCAACGTGCTCGCGCCGCGCACTCCCCCGCCCGTAAAACGCGTCACCGTCGCCTTCACGAGGGCCAACGGGTCGACACCAAAATGCCAATAAAAGCGATGGTCCTCGGCCTGCAGCAACGCTTCGACAAAAGCCGGTGGCACTTGCTCGACCGTCACCCAGCTCAAACGGCGGACTTTTGTCTCCACACGAATTTCATCGATGACCTGGCCGTTGCGGTCGAGGATGGCGCGGTCCGAGGACTTGAAAGCCGCCTGCACCTGTGCCGGCTTCGGCAGCTTGCGGATTTGCAAAAGAAAAATGGCGGCCACGAGGACCGCCATTGTAAATATCAAAAGTTTAGCAAAGAACGCTTTCAAGCCAATTCTCCTTAAGCAGACCACCCGCAAGCGATCTCTAGACTACTGCGGAACGACTTTGAAAAGCTCGTTCGGCACTTCCGCGAAGTTCTCCGGCATATACAAAGCCTCGATTCGCGTCGGCGGCATTTTGAAAGTGCCGGCGTTGTTCACGCGCATCTTGTAAATCACCTGAAACTCTTGCGCCGGCACCGAGCCGTAGCTGGCGCGGTACGCATCCGCCGCCAACTCTTGCGAATCCGGCCAGATCCAGCCGCGGCTGATCGGCCCACCGCGGCCCGGGTCGTTGTCGAGGCCCGAACCAACGATTTTACAGCCCGCCGGGATGGGGTCGATCAGCGACACGTTTGAGAGTTCGGTCTGAGCCTTGATCTTCAGGGTCACTGTCACTTCGTCACCGACCTTATATACCAATTTTTGAGGCGCAACGGTTTTTTCGACCGCAATGTGATTTTCTACCTTATGCAGAAGCGGCACAGCCGCGCTGACCGATACAATCGACCAGGGAGCGCCCGCGCCCTGATGGCCGATGTCCACGCGGTACTGACCCGGGCCTGGCCAGCCAAAATTCAGATCGCCGCCGGACCTATGCTGCTGAGTCGACCAATCAAACGCCTGCTTCGTGGCATTGACGGCCACATTGGTGACGCCGCTGACAGGAGCCGGCTCAAACGCCTTGGTAAAGGCCTTCATCGCCAGCACACCGTAAGCGTTGGCCACGGTCATGTCCCATGCCCCGCGATTCATCATTTGAACCGCGCCCTGCACGAGCAGGGGGACGTCATTTTGCCAAGCAGTTGCGAGTTCCGGAGTCGTCGAGAGCACCAAAATCCATTGCGCTTGATCGCTGTCGGCTGACGACATGCCATAGAGCGGGCGTAAACCGTTCTCATTGAATTTAAGGCCTGTACCGATGCGTACCAGGCGAGTGCGCAATACCTGCTGATATTCATTTAGTTTAGCATCACGGCCGCCGGCATCTTTGAGCATCGCGTAGGCCGAGACCAGGTTGATCATCGTCCACGTCGGTACTTGCTCGTTGAGCACCTTAGGCAGCGCGCTCAACCACACGGCCTGCGCTTTGCCAAAGTGGGCCAGCGCCTCGATCGCATTCACGCGGCGGATGAAAATATCGTTCGGGCTCTGCGCACTGTGCGCCCATTTGCCTTTACCCTGCGCAAAAGCCGAAAGTCCTTCGCTCATGTGATCTTGCAGATCTTGCGGGATCTTCATGCCCGAGTAGCTCGACACCGACAAAACATAAGCGGTCAGAACATCACTGCCCGGCATATCCCCGGCGCTGGTGTAGTATTTCACCAAACCTTCGGAGTCCAAGTAGGCCGGCAAGCGGCGCATGGCTGTATCCCAGTAGCGTGTATCGCCCGATGCGGCCGCGTACGAGATTAAATATTCAATCGTCATGTACGGATAGCTGTAGAATTTGTCTTTGACCGTGCCGAGTCCACCCGCGAGCGAAGACAGTAGCGCGACTTTCACACCACCTTGATTGGGCAGCGCCGTTTGCGGCAGCTCCACATTGACGGGCGAGAACGTCTGGTCGACGCGATTGATTTGCGCCATCCACGTGCGCGTCAGCACCGAAGGCTGCACCTTTTGCGTGACGTGTATCGAATCGACCGGCTGGCCAGTTTGGTCCACGGCCGCCACGTCGTACTCCGCTTTCACCACGCCGTCGGGGATGTTCACATCACCGAGCGTGATGAGTTTGGAATCGAGCGGGTCGATCACGATGGTTTGGCCCGTAAGGTCGCGGTACTCGACGTGACCATCGGCGAAGGTCAGTTTGACTTTGCCTTTGAGCACGACGGTTTTTTGCAATTTAGTCGCATTTCGCACGGTGAACTCAGTCGCAAAGCTATCTCCATTGCGCGAAACCTGCGCGATGGTCGGAATCACGGCGACGTCTTGTGCGGTCACGATCGAAGCTTCGCCTTTGCCGAACTGGTCGGCCCCCAGGTGCGCGATGGCCACGACGCGGAATTTACTCAAGCTGTCGTTCATGCGGAATTTCACGTTCACTTTGCCGTTGGCATCGGCGGTCACGCGTGAGTTCCAGTACACCAGCGTGTCGAAAAGTTCACGTGTTGGCGCCTGGCCTCCGTCACCACCAGTGGGTTTGGCTTTCAAACCAAAGTGGCGCTTGCCGACGACCTGCATTTGCGCAGTCGAAGTCTCGACCGAGAGAGGGCGGCGGCCCATCATCATGCCGAGCAAATCCCAGCTCCGGTTCTTGGCCAATTCGAGCAGGCCTTCGTCGACCACGGCTATGGCGAATTCAGCACCGGGGACAGGCTTGCCTTGGGCATTCACGGCCGTAAGGTCGACGCTCGCCAATGCACGCGGCTTGAGCGACTCCTTTGGCGCATTGACCTCGACTTTGATTTCATGCTGCTTCCAACCGACGTTGAGCGCGGCGATGCCGAGCTTGAACGCCGGTTTGCCGAGGTCAACGGTGGCCGTTTCGTCGGCCGTGCCAGAAACGCGGCCGCGCACGGCGAGTGCTGAGACGTAGACGTTAGGTGCATAGTTGGCTTTAATAGGAACTTTGATGACCGGGTTCGAAGTGCTGACGGTGGTGACGAACGAATCGATCACACCTTCACGCTCGACAGTCACCAAGACGGTGGCGGTGTCGAACGGCATCTTCACTTGCATCACCGCTTGTTCACCGGCTTGCACGTCTTTTTTCTGCGCGATCAAATCCATGCGGTCGTTATTGTCCGACGGGAACCAAGCACGGTTGCTACCGCGCACGTAAACGCGATCGGAGCCGTAGCTAGCATTGCCGGCGGCATCGCGGATTTCAGTCTGCACGATGTAAGTGCCGCTGGCGGGAGCGTCGACTGAGCAGTTGACCATGCCCTGGGCATTGGTCGCCGCTTGGCACTTGAACTGCGCCGGAACGCGCTTCACTTCCGTCACGCTTTCCGAGGAATAAAATCCGCCAACCATACGGGTCTTGTGGGTGTACACGATTTCTTCAAACAATTCCATTGCCGGTACGGCACCGGCGATGGGCTTGCCGCGCAAATCGACGATCGCGGCATGGAATTGAATATGTTTAGGCGACGAGTACGAATTCTCCGCGTTTACCCCGGCCAGCAGTCCGGCCGGATAAATTTTAAGTGAGCGGGTGATATTTTGCGCTTCTCCGTTGCTGTCGGTGAATTCCAATTGCGCGGTCACGTCGCGGGCCGAATCAAAACCCGCAAGTCCCGGAATGGTGACGACGGACGTGCCCTTGGCGTCCAGGCGCACGGGCAATTGCGTTGTGGTCTCATTGGTCTCACTGCCATCTTGCGAACGCGATTGCTTTTCGACTATGCGATCGTTAGCGAAACTAAAATCCGGATAGTCAGCAAATCCGAGACCGCGGGCCTTCCCGATCGTATAGCGAAAGGTCACGGCCTTGTTGGCAGCAGGCCCGCCATCTTGATAATTCACGCTCAATTGCGCATCGAGTTTTCCCGGCTGCACGAGGCGCTGGACCGGCGCCGGAAAGGCAATCGTGCCCTTGAGTTGCGGCACTTTGAATTCCATCACTTGGAAACTGGACGTGTAGAACTGAGCCGCGACTTCTTGCTGGCCCGGCTTGCCGCCCATTTTAATTAAACTGATATTATATAGACCAAGCTTGGCATCTTTGGGAATCGCCAATTGCGCGACGGCCGTTCCGTCCGCGGCCCACTTGAGCTCAGCCGTGTAGCGCGTCTGACTGTCGGCGTGTTCAATCCACACTTGTCCCGGCAGATCCGCGGCCGCCAGCAAACCAATGCCTGCGCTCGACGGAAGGCGGATGAAGTGCTTCATACTGACCGTGTCACCGGCGCGGAGCAAAGTGCGATCGAGCACCGTGTGCGCGAGAATATCTGGAGCTTTTTCATCCGGACTTGCTTCGAACACATTGCCAAAGCGCCAAACTTCTAGCCCCTCGTTCCAACCGCTGTGCGTGAAGGTGAAATCACCGCCTTTTTGTGCGCTAACAAAGAAACCATGATCGTATTTGGTGTAGGGATCTTCCTCGCCTTTCTTTTCACTGCAGGCGTGGAGATTCAACATCGAAGCTAAGTTACCCGGCAGCTTGGCGATACCGTTGCCGTCCGTCTGCATAGTCGAGATGTCTTGGCCCGCGCAATCATGCAACGTGACCGTCGCGCCGCTCACGGGAGCACCGGAGTCGAGCGCGGTGACCCAAAACACGGAGTTCTCGCGGCCCCACTTCACATGCACGGCCATATTGGTGACCAGCGCGCCGGTCGGCACGAACATCGAGGTATCTTTGCCGAGTAGGCTGCGGCCGAGCAATTTGCTCTGCAATTCAACCACGTAGAAACCTGGGCCCGCCAATGGAATGCCAACAACTTCAAAATCTTTGCCCTTGTTCTGCACCGGGATTGCGAAAGTGTTGGGCTTGCGCGGGCTGGCGGCGAAGATTGAACGGTCACGATTTTTGAGTTCACGTGCGGCATTGTTGCGGATGTCGAGGGCCTTCATCCACTGCACCACTTCGACGAAGCTGGCGGCAGGGATGCGCATCGAAGTGCCGGTCACGGCCGTCATGCCCTTGGTGATGACCTTAGTTTCGAGGCTGCGCAAGGTGGCCGGAAGCAAAACCGGCGCGACACCGGCTTCGATGATACCAAACTCCGCAGCAAACTTCGCCAACGGCGGGAAGTCGGCGGTCTTCACGACCAGTGGAAAGCTCGAGGCATTGGCCAAGGGGCGGCCTGTGTCGTCAATAATTCCAGTGGGGATTTCAAGTTTGAAGGTCTGTCTTTCTTTAATCGTGGCGGGAAAGGTCACTTGATCGACGGCACTGGCGCCCTTGCCTACTTCGGCGAAAATGGCTTTGCCGTCGGCTACGTTGACCAAGCGGATCTGCCTGGCCAAATCAGCAGGCACGCTGGATGAGAAAGCGACGCTCATATCTGAGAACGGCGAACAATCGGCTTTGGCGTTTTCACGGTTGCAAGTGAAAGTGGCCATCAGCAGCGAGCGCGACTCATAGGGCAACACCAAAGTGTTGTGGCGTGAGAGGCCACTTTGCGAAGACTTGATGCCGGCGCCCCAAACCAAACTGACTTTTTTATTGGCGGGGAAGCGCTCTTTGCCCTGAATCATCATCATGGGTAGTTCTTTGTCGAAGCGATAGCCGGGAAAATTTTCGGCCTTCATCAGCGCACGCTTTTCGGCTTCCGGCAAAACGCGGATCTGCACGGGTGAGGCGCGGCCTTCGACTTTGAAGTAGGCGTTGGTCAATACGGAGGACTGATCCAAATCGGCATCCAGGCCGATGGCGAAGATCTGATCTTCACTCACGGTGGCTTTGCTCACGCCGTTGGTGTCGCCGGGGAAAATGGCAATGATATTGGGTCCGTCAATTTCAAATTTGTAAGTCAGTTTACCCGTGACCGGAGTGCCGGCCAGAGACTTCACGCCCGGTTTCAATGTCAGTTGGCAGCGGGTCCCGCCGGGGAGATTGTTGGCGTAGAGTTTGGTGGCAAAATCGAAGGTCCAATTCTTCTCGTCTTGCCACTGGGCCTGACCCGCGACCTGGGGCGAACAGCTGAAGTCGAAAATCTCAGCCTGCGGGTTCACTCCGAGCGCGACCATCTTCTCGCTGAAGCTGACTTTGATTTGGTTGGTGGTTTCGCTCAAATTCTGCGGCAGAAACGAAGCGATAGTCGCGGGTTTGGCCCATACTTGGGTGGACAATCCAAGCAGGAGGCTGAGCAAGGTTGTTTTCAACATGACGAGGATCCCCTTTTTAAAAAGCCGCATGGTGCGGCTTTCTTATTTACCAGGGGTATAACGGGAGTATTTTGCCGCGGCAATAGAACGACGTCGAATAACCTGAATCTTAACTTCAAACTGCGGCAAACGTGCGGCATGGACAGAGTTTTGAAAATTATGTGAGGGAATGTAACAGACGTGTTGCAGATTCGACAATTCGCGCCCGGCGAACATTATATTCTAGCCGGACGCGTGCGCAGACGAAAATTACTTCTTTTGACGGGGGCTTTTGCGAGCACGCATTTTCTTTTTCTTCGAGCGAATCTTGGCGTGATGCTTATTTTTTGTTCTTTTCTTTCTCTTGGTCTTAGTCTCACCTATCATTTTTTCCTCCTATATATCCCGTGGATTTTGAACTAAATACAGCTAACTAGTTTTAATATCTCGCCTATTCCATACATTCCGGGCCGCGAAGTCAATGAACTGTGTAAACTCCCCAGTATCACAATCGATTCCTCTCTGCTACCGAACCCAAATGCGAAAATTTCTTGTCGTCCTAATCTTAATCACCGCGGCACCGCCCGTCTTTGCGGCCGATTGTGAACCCCAGCTCATCGACTCGCGCTATGGCGTGATCTCCCAAATGGACTACCGGCTCGGAAAAGCAGGACTGTTCAATGAAGGCGTGAGCAATCTCTGCGGGCCGCTTTGCCTGATCAATGCGGTTACCAAAGTACGCGTGGTGATGAATTTACCAGCGGTTGACCCGGTCGCCGAACTCACACACGTGATGAACGACATCGTCCCCCTGGCCGGTTTAGACTGACAAAACATCATCAAATCGGGTATCACCTCAACTGACCTAGCCAATCTCGCGCGCTTTTACCTCAATGGTGATTTGAAGATTCCAGCTCAGGTTTCGAATCACTGGGTCGGCGAAAAGTCGGTAGTCCTAAATGACCTCATGGGATCGCACAGCGATCACAAGATCGTCTTGCTCCTCTACTCACACTATCCGATCGTGAATCCGCAAGCCTCACCGTTTCGTTCCTCCGCGCGTGACGGCGGCCACTATGTCGTCCTACGCGGTGATCCCGCAAATGACGGAGCGATGGCCGTTAGCGACAGTGCCAATGGCTTACGCACCATGTTTGTTTCAGGAAAGGTCATTTTCAGCGACAAGGCCGGAAGCGGCCTATGGTTGAAGCTCCATCCCGAAAGCCTGCCTGCGTATTCGATGGTTGCCACGGATGTCATCACGATTGAATTGACGCCTAAGCCTGTTTCAGGCGATTAAACTAGCCTAGCTTCGATGTGCCCGTAGCTCAGTTGGATAGAGTGTCGCCCTCCGAAGGCGAAGGTCGCAGGTTCGACCCCTGCCGGGCACGCCATTTACCGTTTTGCTGACCAGGAATCGCAACGATCTTATCCTCAAAGGGTCTTGCGATCCCGACTCTTTCGAGTGAAAATCAAATATGCCGTATTTAGCTTTCGCATTCATTGGAGCTCTTTTAGGTAATATCTGTTTCTCGCAGGAACCCACAATGGTTGGGAAGGGCTACAATTATGAAGTCGCAGCCCCGGCCGAATCGACTGCCACGGCCAAGCCAGTAACTGCCGATAATTTACTAGATGGCACTTGGCGAGCCCGACCCTGTGAGTATTCAAGCGAAGCCAAAAGCAATTGGAACTATTTTATCACCTTCAGTTCGCACGACCACACTATGGAGAAGGTGATTGCCTACTTCAGCGAGGGCGACGGTAAGACCTGCACAAAACTTCGCCTGATCGTGAATGAGAATTATACGTATCGTGCAAAGCTCACAGGCAAAGATCCATTTACAATTCAGCTCGACAAGACGGCAGTCTCAAAACTCCAAACCAAGATTAAGCCGGATATTCGTGTGGCTTCGACAGCTCCAGCTCCCCAAAACAAAATAGGCCCTGAGCCCATTGCCTCTTTGGAAATTCCCATAAAGTGCGCAAGCGATTTTGATCTCCTGCAAATTAAGAACGGCAATCTTTATTTCGGATTGAGATCTAAACAACCCGGCTGTACCACGGCCAAATCCCGCCCGACCCGCGTTGACACTCGTCACCCCTATTCAAATTCAATCCAAGAAAACTAGTTAATCCAGCCTGCCCAAGTCCTTAAGCCCGGCCCTAGCGAACCCGATAACAGATTATGCGCAAACTCATACTCTGTCTCATTCTGATACAATTCTCCGCCCACGCCGATCTCGACAAAGATGAGAAGCAGGGGCTCGAAGACACTAAGGCTATGCTGAAGAACTCCTCAGCGCGCGACAAAGCCATCAAGGGCAATGCGAAAGCTATGGAAACCGATGCTAAGGTGAGTGCCTTGGCGGGCAACGGCGCCAACAAAGAGGAAATCTACGACCTCGCTTCGCAGATCATGGAGAAAATCACCGTTGAAGCCAACGGTGATCCGAACAAAATGCAGGCGATGATGTTAGAGGCGCAGAAAAATCCTCAAGGCTTCTACGACAAGTATTTCACTGCCGAGCAGAAAGCCAAAGTGCAAGGCGTGTCGGGTAAAATCGAGCGTTCCAAGTCTTCCATCGGCCCCAAGAACTAGCCGGCCTGACGCGGCCTAGGGATAACCCAATTACGGCCGTACCTGTCTATAAATTCGTCAACTTTGAAACCTAGGATTCGTCAGACTGCACCCGAAGCTCGGCATGCCATTGGCATCCCAAAAGGATGTATGACCTGGAAGAAAGGAGCGCCGAGAATGAAAAACCTGTTGTTCATTGCCTTGGCCGTGCTCACTTCAGCGCAGGCTCTCGCCGCTCCCATTTCGGCTAAGGAACAATTCCGCAGCAAAAATCACTCAGCCTGGATTGCCTTGCTCGAAAAACAATCAAATTGCCAATTCAAGTATATGAAACACCACGATATTGGCGTCTACGCCGATTGCCTGTACGCCATCGCCGACCAGTCGGAAAAGCTGGTGGTAGCGCTTGATGATTCGCCATTCAAAGCGGCCATCGACTTACAGATGGGCACGCTCGAAAAATGGAAAAAGATGCGTGACTCTGTCTGTACGGAAAGCGCGATCAAAGACAATGGCGCCTTTGTCGCGCAGTACAACTCGGCCTGTCTCGCGCGGCAGAGCTTGGATCGCGTTGCCGGCTCTTTAAATTTGCTGCGCGAATCCAAATAAACCGGCTCGCCGGCGTTATTCCGGAAGTATGAGATCAAGAGCGCCGGGATCGGCAATCTCAAAAATGTAACCCTGATGCTCTTCATTCGCTATACATGGATAGAAACGGGGCACGCCCGATGAACCCCAATCCACCGTAAGAAAGCCATTACAATTCCAAGAATTATTACCTCCCAAAGACGCCTTAAGGGGAATCGAACTGATTCGCGAAAACATGTATGGGAGACGCGGCTCTATCGGCGCGAGATCTAAAATTTTTCCGGGGTCCAATTGCAGGGTCCATTTGCCATTTGTAAACTCGATATTTTCCAACCAGGGTTCCACAATATCACGGGAGAGAAAGCCTTTTGAATTTATCACACTGGAAATTAGTGTCCCAAAAAGCTCAGCTTTATTCATGAATCCCAGTTTGTGAGCCAAAATAAGTTCGTCTATTTGGGACTTGAAAACGGGACCTTTTGTGCTGAGATTGAACATGGCGCTTTCGAACTGCAAAATATATTTCAAGTCCTGCGAGGGACGGCCACGGTACAAGCCTTCGTGAAACAGAATTGTGGACTGCTGAGCTTGGCTAAGTTCAAAAAACTTAGGCAACAAATAGGTCAAAGCCGGGCTAACCGTATCGTCGGATGAAATCGCGACAACTTCAAATGTCGCCGGGTCGATGGGAATTCCCGCCTTCTGAGCGATGTCTAAGTAACGCAGCTTGATCTCCGCTAATTTGGCCGGATCCATGACTTGCACCTTGCGGAACTCATCCACTCGTTTGAACGTCCCATAGTTGAAGGCTTCTTTAACTGCCGCGGGCGCGAATATGTATTTCTGCACGTTCTCCTTCACCGTCGAAAAGTGAATGGACTCCGGGATCCAGACGCCGTTGAACTCAGGGCTCAGCTGCAATCCCGCTTCTTGCAAGGTCAGACACTTTCCGGCGATACAGACGACACCGCCGCCATTGCCTACGGCGTGACCTTGATTCACCACGATCCGGGCGAAT
>JAYWAE010000180.1:0-14608 GCA_043782715.1 Pseudobdellovibrionaceae bacterium
GTTTCGCCCGGCACGGGCTCGTACAATTTCGCGGTGGCAGAAGCCTATTTGATCAAAAACGGGCGCATCGGCAAACAGGTCAAAGGCGCCAGTCTCATCGGCACGGGTATTGAAACGCTCGGCCGCATCGTCAAAGTCAGCCATGACCTCAAGCTCTCACCCGGCACCTGCGGCTCGATCAGCGGGATGATTCCCGTTACGGTCGGTCAGCCGCAGATTTTGGTTGCGAAACTTACGGTCGGGGGAAAGGCATGAGCCAAGCCATGAACGATGCCATTGAACACGTCCTCGACAGAGCGAAGGCGGCAAAGGTTGACGCCGAAGTGCTGGCGGTACACAGCCGTTCGACCGGAATCGCCTATCAAGCTCGTAAACTTGAACAGTTTACTTTTTCGGAAACCCATCAGCTCGGCGTGCGCGTGCTCGACGGCAAACATGAAGGCATGGCCTATACCGAAAGCCTCGAGCCCGAAAGTCTGACGCAGGCGTTGAGCGAAGCGCTCGCCAACGCCCGCATGATCGAGCGCGAATGGATCTCGGAGCTGGTCGGAGCCCGCTCGCTCCCCGAACTCAAAGGCATGTACAATGCCAGCCTCGAAGAAGTTCCCGTGAATGCGAAAATCGCGGCCGCCGAAAGCCTCGAAGCCGCGGCTTTGGATTTTGACCCCGCGATCACGTCCGTCGCCTACACCCGCTACAGCGACGGCTCCACCACTTCGTGGATTGCCAACTCCAAGGGTTTGCGCGGTTCTTACCGGCAAAACTACTGCATGGGTTACACCTTTTGCCTGGCCAAAGACGGTGAAGCGAGCGTGATGGACGGTGAATTTTCGATGGAGCACAGCTTCGAGAAGCTCGACGCCGCTGGCATCGCGCGCAAAGCCGCTGCGCAGACGTTAGCCCGCAGGGGCGCCGTGCGCCCGCAGACTGGAAAGTACACGGTCGTGTTTGAAAATCGCGCCGCCGAGAAACTCATTGGTCTAGTCACCGGTTATTTCAGTGCGCGCGAAGTCGACGAGAGTACATCACCGCTCAAAGGTCGGCTCGGTGAGAAGGTATTTTCTGAAAAGCTGAGCCTGATCGACGATCCTTCTTATATTCAAGCGCCAAATTGCCGCCCTTTTGACGACGAAGGCTTTGCAGCTCAGGCCACTCCCCTCGTTGAGAACGGAGTGGTCAGAGCGTTTTTGACCAACTCGGTGCTGGCGCGGAAACTCAAACTTCCGCACACGGCGAGCGCCGCCCGCTCGCCTTCGACCGATCTCGACGTTGCGAGTTCCAACGTGCTCGTGCGTCCTGGCAAAACGGCTTTTGCGGACCTGATGAAGTCGGCACCGCAGGTCATTTTGATTACCGACCTCAAAGGCACGGCAGGATTCCGCCACACGTCGGGAGACTTTTCCATTCCGATGGAAGGTTACTTGTATCAGAACGGCGCGCGCACTGTACCGCTCAAGGATTTTCTGGTTTCAGGTAATATTCTGCAGATGCTGAATCAAGTGAGTGAAGTAGGAAATGATTTGGTGCAACCCACGGGCTCGGTGGTGAGCCCATCTCTCTTGATTTCTGAGGTCAATGTTTCCGGAAAATCTTAATAAGGAGCCCACGATGAACCGCATCCTCGCCCTCGCACTCCTCTCTCTCACGATTTCCGCCTGCGCATCGCGCTCGGTGATGCCAGAAGCCAAAGAGGTCACAGTCAGCCGTGAAGCTCCCAACGCCAAGAAGTGTACGGAGATGGGAAAAATAACGGGCTCAGTTGCCAGCGCCAAGGGTACCCGCGAGCAAGCCCTTGAGGATCTCAAGCACGAGGCGGCCAACAAGGGCGCCAACTATGTCATGGTCAAACAATACTCGGATCTCGGCACACAAGTGACAGGCATAGCGTACGAATGCCGCTAGTCTCTTAATCTCCTTTAATTCTGCAGTCGCAAAAGCCTCGGGCATGCGTTTGGCACGCCCTTGCAAGAAAAGAGCAAGGGCGCGCCAAGCCGAACTCGTTTTTGCGACTGCAGAATTAAAGGAGATTAAGAGACTAGCGGCATTCTAACTGGAGTGCTTAGTAGCTTTCGAACTGAGCTTTTAAAAATTCTTTGATTTTTTGTAGGACCATGAGCGGTATTTCGTGGCCGCCTGAGAACGAGATGAAACCTCCGTTCATGCCGGCGTCTTTGAGAATATTGAATAGCCTTTGAGCTAGTGCGAATGGCAATACTCCGTCTTGCATGCCGTGGCTTTGCACGAAAGGCTTACCTTTGAGCAAGGGTGCCTTTTTAGTCCAATTTTTTTCGTCGAGCAAAGTGCCGGAAAGTAAAATTAGCCCGGCGATGTCTTCGGGATTGTTCAACGCGACTTCGGTGGAGATCATCGCGCCTTGGCTGAAGCCGCCGAGAATGCATTTTTTCGCGTTGATGTGAAAGAGCATGTCGAAAACCAGTTCACACGAAGCTTCCATGTGTGGCGGGCGCGCTTGCGAGAAGTCGATACCGCCCTCCATCTCACGCACCGAGATCGGAAACCAACCGCGGCCGCTCATCATGGGCCCGAGCGGAACCTCGAGTGGCGCTTCGGGAAAAACGAAATTCCATTTCTCCTCGGGATCGAGAAAGTCCGCCAGCGAAAAAAGATCGCTAGCATCGGCTCCGAACCCGTGCAGCAGGACCACAGACTGAGTATCGTCTTCGCCAGGGCGGCGCAGACAGTTTAGTTTGCCAATTTTCTCACGCATGCTGAGCAATATGAAGGGGGAAACCCATGGACGTCAACTGATCTGCTTTTTGAGTTTGGGTGGTTTCATTGGGACGGCATAGGGCATAGGGCATAGGGCCACCGGCAAGAGTCAGTGGGAAGAGGCATGGGGCATGGGGCATGAGGTTATGGGGCGGCACCACTAGTCGCAGAACTAGAACCACCCTACGCAATTTTCCGGCAGCCACATGCCGTATGCCTCCATGCCGTTGACCGTTGGCCATATGCCTTTATGCCCATGGCCTTATGCCTTATGCCTTATGCCCTATGCCGAATTTTAGGAAAACCGCTAAATCCCCCTCGGCCAGTCTAGCCACAGAATCCGTCTCATTGCGGGCCGTTCCTGGCATTAAATCATTTTTACTGGCCGCGCGCGCCTTAGGTTCTTATAATGGATCACAGTGACAGAGTTTCTACTGTACGAATCCAAACCCTTCCTACTTGTCTATATTGGGGTTTGGGCCTTGCGCACTTACTCCATGCATATTTATGGAGTTTTGCCTGCGTGCGTGTTGATCCTCTGCGGTTTTTTCATTCTCTCGGTCCGCCTCGAACATCGCTTGTTTAGAAAGCGCAAAAGGCGGCGCCGAAAATAGATTTTGGGGTGCACCATGATGGACAGCAAAGAAAATCTTCTCCGCCCGCATATCGGGCGAGTATTGGCCTACTACGAGAAACATGAACAGGCCGTCTCGATCTGGTTTTTTATTTTCGGCTTTCTGTTCGACATGGTCATGCTCGAGCGCATCGACTCCTGGGCGACTATAGGCCAACAAGGCCTGTACTTGATGTTGATCTTGCTCGGCCTGATTCAAATGTTTTTTGAAGAAAACCAACCGGCGCCCGATCTCAGCAAAATGTTCATTCTCAAACGCTGGTTTTACGAATACCGCACGGCCATCATCCATTTTTTCTTCGGCACCCTGCTCAACGGCTATACCATTTTCTTTTTCAAAAGTTCGTCACTGATCGTGGCCTTTGTGTTCATGATCTGCATGGCGCTGCTTCTAGTGGTCAATGAATCGCATCGCTTCAAGAAATCCGGGCTAACGTTTAAATTTGCCCTGCTGTCGCTGTGTTTTCTTTGTTATTTCGCCTACGTCACGCCTGTTTTCGTCGGCGTAATGAACGTGCTGGTATTTTTATTGTCGATGGTGATTGGTTGCATCCCGCTGGTTTTCTTTGGCTGGTGGATTCAAACCTATCGCGATTCTCTCTTTGAGCAGGTCAAGCGCCAGGTGTTGGTGCCGGTCGGCCTGGTGCTGCTCGGCTTTCTCACGCTCTACATGCTTAAATTGATTCCGCCAGTGCCGCTTTCGATCCCGTTCATCGGCATTTACCACGGCATTGAGCGCTCAGGTGAAGGTTTCAAACTCAGCCATGAACGTCCCTGGTGGCGACTGTGGAACAATGGCGATCAAAATTTCCGGGCGCAACGCGGAGACAAAATCTTCGTTTTTTTCCGTATCTTCTCGCCTACTAAATTTTCCGACAACGTACTGGTGCGCTGGTATTGGAAAGACAATCGCCTGGGCTGGGCATTGCAAGATTCAATTCCCATCAAGATCGTCGGCGGGCGCGAAGAAGGCTTCCGCGGCTTCGGCTCAAAAGCCAACTATCAACCCGGCGATTGGAAAGTGCAGATCGAAACCAGCGATGAACGTGAGATCGGCCGCGTTTACTTCAGCCTCGAAATCGCACCCGACGAACCGCGCAGCTTTGACACTACGACTATGTAAGCTGATGCAAAAATCCATTGAGCACGGGCCGCTCGGTGGCGCGGGGAATCACCTGCGGAACTCCGATGATCAAGGCACCTTCTAGGCGATACTCCGCAGGCGAAACGCCCGCAATTTCGTAAGTGTGCTCGCCGGTGAAGTAAGCGCCGGTGCTCCATTTGGTTCCGATCCCCTTTTCCCAGAGAAACATGGACGCGATTTGAACGCTGCACGCGAGTGTCGCGTAGTCCTCGTGTTCGCGCCGGGCATCGCTGCGCTTCACGCCAATTAAAATCAAATGGGAAGGGTTGAGAATATTATCGCGGGCGGCCATTTTTTTAACGTCACTGAGCGGCTCTTTGGCATTTTTGATTTCAACGGCCAAATCGGCCAATTTTTTACGGGTCGCGGCACCCGTCATGAAGAAGCCCCATGGGAAGGTCAGTTTGTGGTTGGGTGCCCAAAGGGCTAGGCGCAGCGCCTCTTGCACGAGGGCGTCCGCTACTTTCTCAGGCTTATAGTTATGGACTGTGCGTCTGGTGCGAATGAGCTCTGACAATTCCATGGATTCTCCCTCTGGCTTCAGCTAGTTTACGTACCATGAGCGACTGGAAGAACCAACCAAAGTCATTTTGGCAGCAGCGGCTGAGCGACATGGAATACAAAGTCACACGCGAGGCCGCGACGGAACGCGCCTTCACCGGCGAATTCTGGAATCACAAAGAGATCGGTGAGTACAGCTGCACCTGCTGTGGCACTCCACTTTTTGAGTCCCTGACTAAATTCGACTCCGGTTGCGGCTGGCCTAGTTTCTACGCACCCAAAGAGGTTGCGCCCGGTACCGTGGTCGAGGAGAAAGTGGATCGGTCGCACGGAATGGAGCGCATCGAAGTGGTGTGCAAGAATTGCGGCGCCCACCTGGGACACGTTTTCCCCGACGGCCCTAAGCCCACCGGCCAACGCTATTGCATCAACTCCGCCTCGCTGAAATTCACCGCCAAAGGCCAGAGCCAGAAGTGAGCTCGCGATGAAGAAAAAAGTTCTGTTCGTTTGCCTGGGCAACATCTGCCGCTCGCCCGCAGCCGAAGGTATTTTTCGCGATATGGTGAAAGAAGCCGGGTTGACCACCGAGATCGAAGCCGACTCGGCGGGGACCGGTGCATGGCACGTGGGTGACGGCCCTGATGGGCGCATGATCGCACATGCCGCGCGCCGCGGATACGACATCCGCGACTTAGAGGGACGGCAATTCTCGGCACCCGCGGATTTTAGAAACTTCGATTACATTCTGACCATGGACAATTCGAATTTGAAAAACGTGCTGGCGCTCGACCCCAAACGTGAATACCAAAATAAAGTCCGCCCCCTACTCACCTTTTGCAGGGTGCACCAAGGCGTCGAAGAAGTGCCGGATCCCTATTACAAAGAGGACCAGGGCTTCGAATACGTCTTGGATTTACTCGAGGATGCATGCACCGAGCTGCTCAAGCACTTGCAGAAAGGTCTCGGATGAGGCCCTTTCAATGCTTGCGCGTGCTGGACGCTCAAAATCCGATCGCCTCGCTGCACGAAATGGTCGAAGACGATTTGAGTCCAGGTGACGTCACGATCCGCGTGCAGTTTTCCAGTATCAATTACAAAGATGCGCTCGCGCTGACCGGCAAGGGCCGCATTCTTAAAAACTATCCGCTCAATGCCGGAATAGACGCCGCAGGTACGGTCATTCACTCGCGTGACTCGCGCTTTAAAAGCGGACAAGCGGTACTGATCAACGGTGCGGGTATCGGCGAAAGTACCGACGGCGGTTTGAGTCAGGTTATCCGCGCTTCCGCAAACATAGTCGTGCCCATGCCCAACGGTTTGGATGCACGTCAAGCGATGATACTCGGTACCGCCGGCTTCACGGCCGCGCTGGCACTCGAACGCATGCAGGTGAATGGGCAAAAGCCCGAACTCGGGCCCATCTTGGTCACCGGCGCCAGTGGTGGTGTCGGTAGCTTTGCCGTCCAGCTATTCGCACAAAACGGCTATCAGGTTCACGCCGTCAGCGGCAAACCTGAAGCCGCCGGCTATTTGAAAAAACTGGGCGCCACGCAAGTGATCGCGCCGGCTGAACTCGGCCTTGGCACAAAGCCGCTGGAGAGTGTTCGTTTCGGCGGCGCCGTCGACAACGTTGGCGGCGAAATGCTTGCGCGCGTGCTGGCACACACTCAACTCTGGGGCAATGTCGCCAGCATCGGTTTAGCTGAGAGCCATGAGCTGCACACCACGGTCATGCCTTTTATTTTGCGCGGAGTGAGCTTGCTCGGCGCGAGTTCGAACAATTGCACTCCCGAATTGCGCCGCCAGATCTGGCGCCGTCTCGCCAACGAGTGGCGTCCCAAACACTTCGACAGCATCGTCAACCGCACCGTGGGGCTGCGAGATGCCATAACGGCCGCGCAAGATCTGCTAGCGCGTAAAATCCAAGGCCGAATTTTAGTGGAGGTCACGAAATGAGCCAAGCGTACATCACGTCCATCGAAGGCAATCGCCAACTGCTCGACGGCGGCGCAATGTTCGGCAACGCTCCCCGCCCGGTTTGGGAAAAATGGATCGCACCTGACGAGATCGGCCGCATTCCTCTTGCTTGCCGCTGCCTCTTAATCGAATTCGAAGGTGTCAAAGTGCTTTGCGAAACCGGCATTGGCGCATTCTTCGATCCCAGGTTTGCAAGCCGTTACGGCGTGCAAGAGCCACAGCGCCATCTCCTGCTGGAAAATTTAAAAGCCGCCGGACACACTCCGGAGAGCATCGACTTCGTGATTCTCTCCCACTTGCACTTCGACCATGCAGGCGGATTGCTGCCGACTTTCGCGCAAATGCAAAACGGTGATGGTGGTTTGGTCTTTCCGAAAGCCACTTACATTGTGGGCGAAGAGGCATGGAATCGGGCGCTGCATCCGCACTTTCGCGACCGGGCTTCATTCATTCCCGGGCTCACCGAAAAGCTGCAGGCGACGGGGCGCCTCGTGATTTATCCGCGCGATCCCCTGCCCGCTAAGCTGGCCGGTAATTTCGAATTTCTGATCACGGGCGGCCATACGCCCGGGCAGATGCACGCACTCTTTACAGGTGGAACCCAACGGGTGTTTTTTTGCGGTGATTTGATTCCTGGAAGGCCTTGGGTCCACTTACCCATCACCATGGGGTATGACCGCTTCCCTGAGCAGCTTATCGATGAGAAAGCGACGATTTACGGCAGAGCGGTGCAAGAAGATTGGCTGCTTTTCTTCACCCACGACCCGGAAGTGTCGGGATCCCATGTGAAAAAATCCGAATCGGGCAAATTTGAAGTCGTTGGCACTGTCAAAATATTCGAACATTCGCCGGTCTAGTTCGGGTAACGAGTTTTCACCACATGCCGATTCTTTTGGAGAAACGGCCGCGAATGCCTTATACCAGTAGGTCTTATGGGTATCGAAGACCGGGTCGAGCGGGTTCTCACCAAACTCAAGCTCAATAAATTTGCGCCATTTCCGTTTGCCCGCTCGGGCTTTTGGCAAACCGTTTACGGCGGCTATTGGCCGATCCTCAAGCCCACCAAACCCGACAGTTTTCATCACGCCGTACTTCCCGATGGCGACATCCTCGTGCTGGCGGAGAACCGTCCGAAAACTTGGAAGCCCGGCGGCCGTATCATGTTGCTCGTGCACGGAATAACCGGCGACTATCAGTCGACCTACATGCAGCGCATGTGTCGGCGCATGTATAAAAAAGGCTATTTGGTTTTGCGTTTAAATCTGCGTTTCTGCGGCCCCGGTCGTGGCATGGCCCGCCGTCCCTATCATGGGGGCGTCAGTGAAGACGTGCGCTTTGTGCTCGAGTGGATCAAAATTCACTACCCGCAATCTCCCGTCACGCAAATCGGCTTCTCACTTGGCGGCGCTCTGACTTTGAAAATGGCCGGCGAAGACGGCTCGCGCCCCAGCGGCAATCTCGACAGCGTGGTTGCCGTATCGCCACCGCTCGATATGGAAGCCGCTAGCTTGCGCATGGGCGAAAAAGACAATCGAATGTTCGAAAAATTCTTTCTCAGTTACCTGCTCGCCGACGTCAAGCTGATGGAAAAAACTTTTCCGGAAGTGCGCAAATTCGAATTTCCAAAAAACCTGACCGTGCGCGAATTTGACGAGATCTACACCGCGCCATCAGCTGGCTTCAAAGATGCGCAAGATTACTACAAGAAGTGCAGCGCTCTGCAATTCATACCTGAAATCAAAGTTCCCGCGCTCATTCTTTCGAGCGCCGACGATCCCGTTGTCGATTGCCGGATCGTGGCCAATGTCCCGCATAAAGACAATTTAGACTTGTTGCTCACCGAGCACGGCGGTCACGTCGGTTTTCTCGGGTGGGGAACTAGCTACGACGAAGTCCGATGGTCCGACCAAGCGGTTGCACGCTGGCTCGAAGATACCATGGCCATCTAGGTCTTGCGTCGAACGATCTGGAAATAAACAGTCAGAAAAAACAGCCCACCGGTGATGGCGGCGGGGAAAATGAACCCGCGAAATTGGAATGCGTTGAAAATGCGCACTCCCACCACCGAACCAAACGTAAAAAAAATAATGATGCCCATGCGCGTGAAATTGGCGCGGCCTTCGTCGTCGATTTTGCCGAACAAACGGCCGCTGTTGAGTACGCGCACGAGCCCGATTCCAAGATCGGTGGTAATGCCGGTCAAATGCGTGGTTCGCACCACGCTTTTCGAAACCAAAGTGATCAAACCATTTTGCGTGCCGCAGATCATGCACAATAGGGCCAGCAAAGAGTAGTCGCGAGTTTTGTCTATGGCCTCGCCGAACTCACCGAAAATATGATTGAAGCCCCCAATCACCACCAGCAGCAGCTCTAAAAAAATGGCCCCGAAGACGACGTAATACCTGGGCTGCTGATGCATTTTGATCTGCAAGTCGACTAGAAAGCCGCTGAGCATGGCCCCGAGAAGAAAAAACCCGGGTACCACCAGCATACCTAAGGCCGCGACCCAATCCCCACTATTGGCCTGAAGGCCAAATAGAGTGGCGAAGCCCGTAACGTGTGAAACGAAACTGTGGCAAGCGAGCAATCCGCCGATATTGAGCAGGCCAGCCTGAAACGCCAGGACCATCCAAATGCAGACGTTGCCGCGCGTGTAGGCCGAAATGGAGCTGGTTCCGTAAAGCACGCTTAATCCTCGACGGTCTGTTCTTTCACTGTCAAGAAGGGTCGGAAGTTAGCAAAACTCCTGGATAAACGATTGCATAAGGCACCCCCGTCGCTTAAATTTGGAAACTCAATGAACAATATAAGAAACATCTGCATTATCGCCCACGTCGACCATGGGAAAACGACCCTTGTCGATCACCTATTACGCCAGAGCGGCACGTTCTCGGAACGCGCCCATCTCGAAGACCGCGCCATGGATTCCATGGACCTCGAACGCGAACGCGGAATTACGATCCAGGCGAAGAACGCCGCCTTTCAGTACAAAGACGTGCGCGTGAATATTGTCGATACTCCCGGGCACTCGGATTTTGGTGGTGAGGTCGAACGCATTCTCGGAATGGTCGACGGCGCCGTTCTGCTGGTCGATGCCGCTGAGGGTCCACTGCCGCAAACGCGTTTCGTTTTGCAAAAGGCGCTCGAACGCGGCCACCGCATCATTCTGTGCATCAACAAAGTCGACCGTCCCGAATGCAAAGACGGCATTCGCACCAAAGAGGTCGTCAATCAGGCCTTTGATTTGTTCATCGACCTCGGCGCTAGCGAAGAGCAAGCCGACTTTCCCATCGTCTACGCCTGCGCCCGCCATGGCTGGTGCACGACCAATCCGGATGAAGTGCCGGCACTGATCTCGGGCGAGAAAAAAGGCTCTCTACAACCGTTGTTTGATCTAGTTGTGGATTCGATTCCGGCGCCGAAGCCAGGCCCGGAAAAAAGTTTTCAACTGATGGTTGCCAATTTGGGTTGGTCCGATTTCGTCGGCCGTTTGGCCATCGGCCGCATTCAATCGGGCGCGCTCGCTGTGGGACAAAAAGCCTACCGCTTCGGCGTCAACGATGCTGGCCAGCCAGTGACCCAAGGGTTCGCCGTTACCAAACTCTTCCGTTACAGTGGAATGGTGCAGACGGAAGTAAAAGCCCTCGAAGCCGGCGACGTCGGCGTTGTCGGCGGTTGTGAAGAAGTCGAAATCGGCGACACCATCGGCAGTGAAGAGACTACGGCGCGCATGGCCCGCATCGAAGTCAATAAGCCGACCCTGGGGATGATTTTTTCCGTGAATACGTCTCCTTTCTCAGGCCGCGATGGCGATGCTCTGCAATCGCGTAAACTGCGCGAGCGCTTGTTGCGCGAAGTGCGCCACAACGTGGCCGTGCGCTTTGAAGAAACCGGTTCGATGGACCAATTCCGTGTACTCGGCCGCGGTGAATTGCAGTTTGCGATCATCATCGAACAAATGCGCCGTGAAGGTTCGGAGTTCATGGTCGGCCGTCCTGAAGTTCTCATGCGTACCGAGAACGGCCAGAAGATGGAACCGCTCGAACGCGCCACTCTCGATTTGCCCGAAGAATTCGCCAGCGACGTCACGCGCATGTTCCAAGAGCGCAAAGGCATATTGATGTCCTACGAGACCGTCGGCGTCCACTCCGGACCCGGCGGCACACAGAACCGCGTGCGCCTCGAGTTCGACGTTCCCACCCGCGGCTTGCTCGGCATGCGGACCAAATACCTGACGGCCACTAAAGGCGAAGGCTTATTTAGCTCGGTGATGGTCGGGTACACCGAATGGAAAGGTGAAATGCTTCACCGCCTCAACGGTGCCTTGATCTCGGACCGCGATGGCAATGCCGTCGAATATGCGCTGCTCAATCTGGACGACCGCGGCACGATGTTTATTAAGCCAGGCGTCGAAGTCTATGAAGGCATGATCATTGGCGAATTTAATAAAGAGAACGATCTCAACGTAAACTGCTGCCGCGAGAAAAAACTGACCAACGTGCGCGCGGCCGGATCCGATCATTATCAAGCGTTGAAGGGCACTCGCGAAATGACTTTGGAACGCTGTATTGAATGGCTCGAGCAGGACGAATGGATTGAAGTCACACCTAAAAACATTCGTATGCGAAAGAAGACCCTCAAGATCAATCAGCGCAGCATCATCCGCCGCGGCGATTGATTAAAAAATCTTAAACACTTTCCCCACTCTGAGCGGTGCGATAAACTGGTCGCATCGTTTTTGGTTTCGAGTCCGCGACGGATTTGTTCAGCCAGACGCCATAGGAGTAAGAGTCATGGGAAAGAAGTTATACGTAGGCAATCTGCCCTACACGACCGACGACGCCGAATTGGAAAGCCAGTTCTCCGCCTTCGGTAAAGTCGAATCCGCACGCGTGATCACAGATCGTGATAGCGGCCGCAGCAAAGGATTCGGATTCGTTGAAATGTCCTCGGACGAGGAAGCCAACAAAGCAATCGAATCACTCAACGGAACGCCAATGGGCGGCCGTAACATGACGGTCTCTGAAGCTCGCCCGCAGGAACCACGCGAAGGCGGCGGCGGTGGCCGTGGCGGGCCCCGTGGTGGCGGCGGTGGTGGTGGTGGTGGCGGCGGCCCGCGCGGATTCCGCGGTGGCAATCGCTACTAGGTCCTAACATAAATTTATTTAGTTAAAAAAGGCTCCGTCACGGAGCCTTTTTTATTTTCGCGCGGGCTCTCCAGCTGCGGCTTCAAAAAAAAATCAAAATCCGAAATTAGCGTCACATCCCGATGCTGCATGATCCAGCCAATCGGGAGAGTCTTGTCGTCCAATGCTTGCTGCATGATTTTCTTTTTGCGCTCACCACGCGCGAGCACCAGAATTTTCGCACACTGCAAGAAACTGGCGGCGCCGTACGTGAGGCCCCAGGTCGGCTCGGTTAAATTCAGATAACCGCGGGTTTCAGCGCTGAGCGCGACGCAACCACCATAGAAAGAGCGCGGCAGTCCAGGTTCGTGAAAGGCGACGTGGCCATTTACCCCAACACCGAGAATTGCGATATCCGCAGGCTGATCGGCGTTCTCGATCCACTCGAACTGGTCCAGATACGGATTCATTTCATCATGAAAGAACTGTTTAAATGCACCACGCTGAGGCCCATTCACGATATCGTCGATCTGCACGAAGCGCAGAGACTTGAGCAGCCCACTCGGCTGCTTCACCCACTGCCGGTACATCGGCGACGGCGTGCCGCCGGCTGGAACGAACACACGCTGTCCAGGTTGGACGTGCGCGTGCACCCAAGTCCAGACGCGATCCACCCAAGCACTCTCGTCTTTGCCTATTTCGCTTCGCATATCTAGAATTGTAACCATCCCACACGGAAGGCGTGAATGAAAAAGTACAATCTACTCCTGGTGGCCCATCCCGATGACGAGACGATTTTTGCCGGCGGACTTTTGCAAATGTACCGCCGCCGTCCATGGAAGGTGATTTGCGTCACCGACGGCAACGCCGATGGCGAAGGCGCTTTGCGCAAACAAGAATTCCTTACAGCCTGCAAAGAGTTAAAGGTGAAAGACTGCGAAATGTGGGATTTCCCCGATCACTTCGACACGCGCCTGGACCTCGCCCGTCTGGTGGTCCGTTTGCGCGAGGAAACTCCCAGTGAGGTGTTCACGCACGGCATTCTCGGCGAGTACGGGCATCCTCATCATCAAGACGTTTGTCTAGCGGCCCATCGCGCCTTCAAGCCGGCTACACCGGTGTGGAGCATGGCCTACAATTGCTTCGCTGAAAAAACTTTCCGCCTTCCGCGCAAAGCTTATGAACGCAAGTGCGAGGTGCTGTCGAAAACTTATTTTTCAGAGACCAAACGCTTCGCACGTTGGTTGCCAGTGGCGAACTACGAAGGCTTCGTGCAAGTGAATGTCGCCGAGGTTGAAGCTCTACATGCATTTTTTGCGCAAGGTAAGATCCCGCCCGCGGGCGGGCTTAAGTGTTATGAGTGGTTCTCACCTTACTTGGAAAGTTTCCGGGTGGCCGTTCACGAGCGGCCGTTCTAGCGGTTCACGGGTTTGGTAAGAGGCAGTTAATTCTGAGCTTGTTCATTCGCTACGAATCTTGATGAAAGAATAAATCCAATGCATTCCTGAGCTTCGAGTGGGCGGGAGGCATTTGGAATTAGCTCACAAACTCCTAGTGGAATAGCTCTTTACATTCTCACGCGCACCTCCTAAATTGCGACGCACAAGAACAATTTTTAATGAAGAGGTTATTTATGCGAAGATTATTGGGGCTTTCTACAGTAGTTGTGATGTTGTTTTCGGCAATTGCAGCTCACGCTGAAACCTGCACAGACTCTGAAGGCAATAGCGTTAAGGCTCGCTTTGAGCAGTTGCCAAATGGCGACTACAAAATTGGTGGCGTCGCAAAAATCAAAAGAGAATCATTTAAGATTGTTGACGTCTCTTCTGATGGCGGTGGTTCGGCCGATGTAAAGCTTAAATCGCTTCGGACCGGCCTTGTAATTACGCTCGTATGTGGAAGTGACGTAGAAAACTAAATCCCCTTGTTTGATGACCAGAAGCTCCCGTTATACGCAGTGAATTCTGTAGTCATTGAACCGATAAGTGATGGCCTCGTCGCCTTTCCATCCATGAGAACGTAATATTCTCCGGCATCCAGCCGGAGAATCGGTTGAAGTAAAACCAAAATTTTGAAATAGGTGGGGATCGGGAACAAACAAGAGGTCTGTGCAACCTGAGACATAGGTAACAGACTAGTAAGGGGACATGGGTAACAATTTCTCTGACTTTATTCTTTATTTCCGATCTTTGCCTTGATTCTTTGTCTTGATTCTCTATCTCAAAATTTATTGGCTTTAAATTTATCGCACCTCGGCCGCGGACGGCCGAGGTGCGCCACTCTCATGGACGGATGATTTATGTGGCGGTACAGATGAGGCCTTCGAAGACGCGAACTCCTGCACGGCTCTGAACTTTTAGGGTGCAGGTCCAAAATAACTTCCGCGCATCGACTGCGCAAAAAAGTTTGGCGCATTTGATTTTATATTTGACAGCAAAATTCAATTCGTAAAGCAGCCGATGATCGACGTTTCGCTCACGCGCACCAAGCTTCGTG
>JAYWAE010000181.1:0-5461 GCA_043782715.1 Pseudobdellovibrionaceae bacterium
AGGTGGAACGGGAGCAAGAGCAGAAGGGCGCAAGAAGTGACGCATACCCGACGCCTATTTGTTCTTGATCTAGGCCATTATTTGAGTGGGTTGGCTGGACTGTGCGACTAGAAATACGTAAGATACTTCTTTTGGTTGGGTTTCTTCTGCTTCTGCTTCTGCTTCTGCTTCTGCTTCTGCTTCTCCCGCTCCCATCTCCTCTTGCTCCCTAATTCAATCTCCCCTGATTTACGGATTCTCCGGCGTGGACGCCGGAGAATGGCCACTCTCATGGACGGATAATCTTCGTGGCCAAAAAGATGAGGCTCTCGGAGCCGTAAGCCCGGGCACTGTCACTGGCACCCCATATCACCAATTCAAGCCCTGAACTACCGCAGTACTTCGCACTCCGAGCGTAGGCTCTGGCAATTCCCGGCAACAGACATGGTTTCAAACGCAGTCCTAAAAATTAACGCCCGCGGGTTTGCGCAAGCTTTCGGCGGGATGGAGGGCGACGTAGCGCCATACGGGCAGCCATGATCCGAGTACAGCGATCAGGCTCGAGCTTACGCTCACGAACATAAAAATGCGCCAGGTGAGCTTCGCGGGCAATGTTGAATCGGTGTAAATATCGGGCAAGAGCTCCAGTGGATACCAGTCCAGGAACAAGCAAATGCCGGATCCAAGCACGATGCCGCAGAGGATGCCGACGAAGCTGAGCAGCAATCCGACGCGAAAAAAGACGGAACGGGTGCGCTTCAACGATAACCCCAACGCCATGAACATGCCGATGTCTTGGCGCTTTTGATTCATCAGCAAAACCATTACCGTGACGATGCTGAAGCTGGTGATCAATACGGCCAGCGACAAAAACAATGTCATCGCAAAGCTTTCCATTTTGAGCGCGAAGAAAAGAGAGGTGTCGCGCTCCATCCACGTCTGCGCCTGGTAGCCAGCCTTCACCAACTGGTCACGCACGTCGTTGGCGGAGTAAGGATTTTGCAAACGCACTTCGAAGCCAGTCTCGAGGCTGAGCGAGCGGATGTTCTTATTGCCGCGGTTCATGTTGTAAAACAAAAGCTTGGAGTCGACGTCGGGCATTTGGGTCGAGATCAACGACTTGACCTTATACTTCTCCAAGTGTGGCACTTCGCCCTTTGGCAGGAGCAGCACTTCTGGCGGAATCAGCACGACGTCATCGCCCTCAAAAATCCCCAAGCTCCGGGCCAAATCGACACCGAGTACGACTTCACCGCCAGTCATTGCCATGGTGGATGCCAATGGCTCGGCGTTGTCGTGTTTAGCCGACGCCCAAACCCGTTTCATCATTGCGTACATCGCTTCGGGCTCGTAACCTTTGGCAACCGCACCGCCGAACACACCGTCCATCGAGCGCAAAATTAAATCCTGAGACTCAAAGCGGTCGACCCGCTCGACGGCCGCATACTTCGCGACCAGCGCGGTCAGCTTTTTCTCCTGCTCGGGACCGGGGCGGTCTTTGAATTGAACTACGACGTGCGGCTCTAGACTCAACATGCGGCCACGAATCGAAACGTTAAATCCGTTCATGACGCTGAGTACGATCACCAGCGCCATTACGCCCATGCCAATACCGAGAATGCAATGCCAGGCAATAATGCGCACGAGCGCACCGGAGCGGCGGGAGAGGAGGTAATTTTTAAAAATTAGCCATGAAAGCACGGGCCTATTCTAGCGGCGCTTGAACCAGCTCGCAATCTTCTTAAAACCCGCTAGCCAGCCTGCGGCGACGCTGGCGGGCGCGGGCGGCGGAGCTTGATCTGGGCGCTGAATAAAGCTGCCGAAGCGGCGGATGAATTCCTCGGCTGGGAGATTGGTCCCGGCGTCGGGATCATTGAAATTGCCAAGTAACGCCTGCCGCTCCCGCTCTTTGAGCGCCGTGATATGGTTGAGCAACTCAATCGCCTGCTCGACCGGCGTTTTCTGCGGCTTGCTGTCGAAACGGACGATCTCGGTGCCACTCGCGTGCGGCCTTCCTTGCGCTTCTTCTTCGACGATCAAGCCGGTCTTTAAACCCTCGATGACATTCCACTCGACCACTTGGCCAAAGAAACTGAGTTGCTGCTTGAGGATGTTGTGATCCGGATCGGTCCAGATGAATAGATCGACTTCCTTTGCGCTGTGGAACCACCGGCTAAGGATGTTCTTTTCGCCCGCTTTCATGACCTCAGCCGACACTTCCTTCAGACTTTGTCCCAAGTCCGACGGATTGAAGAAGCGCGGATACATTTACGGTTCCGAAGTGTTGGCGGGGCGGCGATTTTCTTCTTTGCGAACTTCGTCGACCTTGCCCGAGAGCAAGAACGATTTCTGCATCGCTTTGAGGGTGATCACCATTTCATCGAGTGCTTCGACGGCGCGGCGGCTGGTGCGCGGCAGTTCGGGCGCGATTACGCCGATGGCTGGCGTGAGCTTTTGCAATTCCATCGTCAGGTTGTTGACATTGGTGACGATTTGGCCGAGCTGGCGGCCGACGTCGGGCGCTTCGCGCGCGAATGCGGGCAAGACGGTTTCCAACTCTTGGCTGAATTTGGTCAGGTTGCCGAGAATGACTTCAATGCGTTTTTCTTTGGTGGCGGCGCCCGTGATTTTAACCAAATCGACGGACAGAATGTTCAAGTTTTCCACTAACGGGCTCAATCGATCGAGCATTTTCACCAAAGCCTGCGTACGCTTGGGATCGGCGAACGATTCGCCCACGATTTTTAAAGAGTCGGCGAGCTTGTCAAACGAGCCCAGCATGGTCCCCATTTTTTTGCCACTGAGTAAATCCATGATGTCGGTCGACGCCAGCATTGGAATGATCGTGCCAGGCTCGATCTCTTTCGAGCCTTCGCTGCCGACGGAAACTTCAAATACTTTGTCGGCCAAAATAAAGGGCCGGAACATTATGACATGGCTGTCTTCGCGCACTTTGCTTTTGAATTTCTCCAAAACTTCGAACTGCACCAAGACTTTGTCGTTGGTCATCAGGTCGACGCGGGTAACGGAACCTACACGCAAGCCCGCGATCTGCACGGTGGTACCGGCGTGTACGCCATCGGCGCTTTCGAGTTCGGTTTGATAGCTTACCTTCGAGGCCAGCCAGCCGTTTTTGACGGCTATGCCGATCATGCCCACGACGCATGACCCAGCCGCGATACCCACAAAGAGTCCGGCGACTTTCTCGAATTTGTTAAAGCGTATCTTCACTGTTCAATTCCTTCACTCATGCAGCAGGCCGCGCGGTAAACCAGTCGGCCGAGATCAACAACTCTTCGGCCCCGAACTTGTGCGCGAACTCCGGGTTCTCCGACGTAAAAAAGATCTGCCGGAGCGTTCGGGAAGCAAAGTTCTCTTCGACAAAATGATACAGATCATTGAGGTTATCTTGCTTTAAACCAGTCATCGGATCGTCGAGGAACACGACCTGCGGGCGGTGAATGAAGGCGCGCAGCACGCAAGTCAGCTTGCGGAACGATCCCGACACGCCAAAAGGCCTGAGGTCGCGGATCTCCTGCATGCCAAACATGTCGGTGACGGCTTGCACATGCTCAAAGGCTTCCTCATTTGGAAGCAGCTTGTGATACAGGAGCGGCAATATCAAATTCTCGGCCAGCGATTTGTTGTTGAGCAGCCCGCCCATGTCGAAGCCGTAGCCCATGTTGAGCCGGTAAAGGAGAAACTGCTCAAACGACATCTCATTCACCGCTTCACCGTTGATCAAGTAGCTGCCTTTATCCGGCGACAACAGCCCTGCGAGAATACGCAGCAACGTGCTTTTGCCGCGGCCGCCTGGCGAACGCACCCAAACGGCTTTGGTTTCCGGTAGCTTCATGCTGATATTTTCAAACAACGGCTGCGTCGCGCCCTCAAAATTGAAATGCATGTCTTTGAACTCGAGCGACTGAATCGCCTTGCGCATGTTCATACGCCGATCCCCAGCGCCATCAGACGGCTGAGATAGAAGAGAATGGTCACGGTCATATTAAACAGCACGACGTAAATCACGCTGTTCACGACGGCCTTAGTCGTCACCTGCGGCACTTCATGCGGACTGCCCTTGACCAGCATGCCTTGATAGCAGGCGATCATAAACGTGATCGCTCCGCTAAAGATATTTTTGAGGAAAAATAGCCCTATATCGGCGCCCGCGAAGGCGCGTGCCAAAACGTCGATGTAGAATGAGAACTGCACTTCATGCAGAAAGTTGGCGACAAAGTAGCCGCCCATGCAGGCGATCACGACAAAATATATTGCCAGACAGACGACGCTGACGATTCCACCCATGAGCCGTGGAAAGACGACGTAGCTCAAGGGGTGAATTCCCATGATCTCGAGTGCCTCGATCTCTTTGTTTACCCGCATGTTGCCAATTTCAGAAGCGACAGCCGTCCCTGAGCGGGCAATGACGATGAGTGCGGTCAGCAACGGCGCGAGCTCACGTACGATAATGGCGACCATCAAGTCGCCAACCATGGCTCCCCCACCAATCATAGTGAGATTGGTCGATGATTGCATGATTACGATTGAGCCAGAAGCCAGGGCCAACACCGAGATCAAAGGCAGCGCCTGAAAGCCGGTAAAATAAATCTGCGCGGACACAACGCTGAAAACGGTCCTTAACCCTTGCGACTGATCAAAAAACGCCGCGCGTACGGACAGGTAAATCATGAGCAACACTTCAAGTGTGTACTCAACAGGCGCAAGCACTCGACGGCCAAGATTCGCAACATGGGTCATATAATGATGTGTCGGTAGTTCACGCTACGTTTTCAAGACCGGATCAAATGCCTCGACTGTCGCCGGAAACGCTTACCCAGACCGACGCCCGGGTCAAATGGCTGTTGGCCGAATCTAGTACGCCCAGAGCGAGTAAAACATGGCCTTCAGCGTCTCCATTACCAGGTCCGATCCGCGCGGCGGTACGGCCCCGCTCGAAACGGAGCGAGTGACAATCGCCATCTCGCGCGGAAACACTTGGCGAAAGGTCCTAAATGCGCGCCGCATGTGCAGATGTGAAGTGATCAAAACCAGACTGTGACAATGCATCGCCTCGACCAACGGCAAACTCTGCTGAGCATTGCCGTAGGTGGTCGCCGAGCGCCGCTCGAGCACCACGTCTTCTTCATGCAAAGTGCCGTAGTACGGCCACTGCGGAAAGATATCGCGAAGAGTGGCGCGGGGATGCACGCCGGAGATAATGAGTTTGTGCACCTGGCCCTGAGCCAGCAAATCAAAGCCTTCGCGAATCCGCCCGGGACCGCCGGTCAGGACGACCGCACAGTCGGCCTTATGATCCTCAGTCCAAGCAGTGATGGGTTCAAACTCAATGGCGGTGTACTGGCGGCGAAAAGTCCACGCGAACAGAAGCAGCAACAAAGCCGCACCCGCGGCGTACGCTCGCTTTGCCATTAGCGTTTGGCAATGACCTCAATCTCGACGTTTACGCCTTTGGGCAGGC
>JAYWAE010000182.1:0-14554 GCA_043782715.1 Pseudobdellovibrionaceae bacterium
TTCACTCATCGCCACTGGGTCCGCCAAAACGTAGGCAAAGTTACCTTCCGGGCGTTCCTGCGGTGGCTCGACGCACGCGACGATCGTCACGTCTTCCCAGGTTTCCACCGGATAGCACCAAGGGTCCCAAGTGTTGCGCGACTCCGCGAGTGAGCCGGTTTCAAATGCCTTTTTGAAAAAATCATTACGTAAAATCGGTAGCCCATAGGCTTTGCTTGCCCAGGCAAAATACTCACTGGCGTTGATGTGGCCCTTTTCCAGGCAAAACACCAAAAGGGGAATACCGGCGGGGGCTTGCGTGCTCCACACGCTCAGTTTCTCGGGCTTGATTTTTAGGGCCTCGACCCAACTTTGAGAGTAGCTCATCCCACTGTCTTGTCGGAACTGGGGGGGCTGGGCTTAACCTTTCGGGCCCAGTCCTAGGCCATGGTTGAGGCGCATCGGCATCTGTGCTAAGTAAGCCCGGTGTTACAAACCGTTTATCTCGATCACAATGCCACGACGCCCGTGCACGCCGACCTCAAGTCCAAGGTCGGGGATTGGCTGGAGGCTTGGGGGAATCCCAGTTCCATTCACTGGGCCGGCCGGGGCCCTAAGGCTTTGCTGCGCGAAGCGCGTAGCCAGCTGGCGCAGCTGCTCGGCGTGGAGTCGCTCGAACTGATCTTCACCAGCGGTGGCAGTGAGGCGAACAATCTGGCATTTAAGGGTGTTTGTGACAAGACGGCGTTGACCACAGGTGATCGCGGTCAAATTATTATTTCTGCGGTTGAGCATCCCAGTGTGCGCAAGACCGCGGAGTGGCTGCGCATGCGTGGTTACCGATTGGATTTCGTGCCCGTGGATCGCGACGGCCGTTTGAATTTGGACGTCTTGCGGTCCCTGCTCAGCGAGAAGACGGCGTTGGTGTCGGTGATGCTCGCGAACAACGAGACCGGTCATATCTTCCCGGTGGCGGAAGTAGCGCGCATGGCCCACTCAGTGGGTGCGCTCATGCATTGCGATGCCGTGCAGGCGTTGGGAAAGATTCCGTTGAATCTGCCCGAACTCGGCGCGGATTTAGTGAGCCTCTCCGGCCATAAGTTTTACGCGCTCAAAGGCTGCGGAGTCTTGTATGCCCGTAAAGGCCTGCAACTCACCAGCTTGATCCACGGTGGCGGCCAGGAGCGTGGGCGCCGCGCCGGTACTGAAAACCTACCGGCGATCGCGAGCCTCGGCTTTATGGCGAGTAAAGTGGATGAAGTCATCACACAAAGCGAGCGCCTGCGTAAGCTGCGCGACTTGATGGAAGAAGTCATTTTGCGTGAGATCGAAGGCGTCACCATCACCGGTCGCGCGGGGTTGCGGTTACCAAATACTTCTAGTTTAGTTATCGACGCCGTCGACGGCGAAACTTTGCTGATGAACCTCGATGTGCGCGGCTACGCCGTCAGTACCGGTGCTGCCTGCAGCTCGGGCAGCACTGAGCCGTCGCCGACGCTTTTGGCGATGGGCCTGACGCGCGGGGAGGCGCAATCGAGCTTGCGCCTCAGCCTCGGTTGGCGCACGAACGAGGATGACGTAGTCGGCTTTGTAGCCGCGCTCAAAGCCGTAGTGGCCCGCTTGCGCGGCTTCAAACACGGGGAGAATTTCGCCTATGGCGTATAATTTCGGCGACAGCCGCAAAGGCCGCGTTCTGGTCGCGATGAGCGGGGGAGTCGACTCCTCGGTCGCCGCCGCGCTCTTAGTCGAGCAAGGTTACGACGTGATCGGCGCCACCATGCAGGTTTGGGATTACTCGGCCGATCAATGTGACATTCAAGAGGGTAACGGCACTTGCTGTTCGAGCACCGACGTCGACGATGCCCGTGCGGTCGCCGACCGGCTCGGCATTCCGTTCTACGTAATCAACTGCGAAGCCAAATTCCAAGCCTATGTGATCGACGACTTCGTCGGCTCTTATCTGGAAGGCCGCACGCCCATTCCGTGTTCGAACTGCAATACCTATTTGAAATTCGATCACCTGCTGCAGAAAATGAAAGAGTTGGAGTGCGACTACATCGCCACCGGCCACTATGCGCGCATCGAGACTGCGGGCGATGAGTTGAAACTGATTTCCAGCCATGACGACTGGAAGGATCAGACTTACTTCCTATTCACGCTGCAGCGTGAAATCCTCAAGCACATTTTGTTCCCCGTCGGCCATTTGAAAAAGGCGGAAGTGCGCGAAATCGCGCTTGCCCAGGGCCTTGGTGTGGCAAAGAAGAAGGACTCCACCGGCATTTGTTTTATCGGCAAGAGCGGCTATTCCGGTTTTATCGAAGAGCATGTCGCAAAAGACTTGCTCAAGCCTGGCCAACTCAAGCTCTATCCATCGGGTGATTTGCTAGGGCATCACGAAGGCATTCATCACTTCACGTACGGACAGCGAAAAGGCCTCGGTGTCGCCACGGGCACACCGTTGTACGTCGTGCGCATCGACGCCACCACCGGAACGGTTTGGTTGGGCGTAGAGGAGCACTTGTACTCGCGCACTTTGACCATGAAGAACATGAATTGGCTAAGCGATGTGAATGAAGGCGATACCTACGACGTGAAGATCCGCTTTCAGCACAAGGGTGCACCGGCGCGCGTGAAGAGTTTTAAGAACGCCCAGATCGAACTCGAATTCATCGAACCCCAGCGCGCCATCACGCCCGGACAAGCCGCGGTTTTCTACCGCGAAAAACAACTGGTCGGCGGCGGCTGGATCGTGTGATGGATCTCTCGTTTAAAATTCACACCTACGGATGCAAGGTCAACACCTACGACTCGGGCCTGTTGCAGTCGCGTTTGAGTCAGAATGGTTTTACGCTCACTGCTGGCGAACCGCGCGTGCACGTGCTCAACACATGCGCGGTCACCCGTGAAGCCACACTCGAAGCTGTCAAGCAGGCGCGTAAATTGAAGGCCCGCGACCCGCACTGCTTGGTCGTAGTCACGGGCTGTGCGGCGCAAGTCGACACCGAGGAATTCGCACACGTCCCGGGTATAGATTTGGTGGTCGCGAATTCGCATAAGACTTCCCTCGAGACTTTGATCAAGCAGTACTATTCCGGCCAACTGCGCGAGCGCGTGCACAAGTCGAATATTTTTAAAAAGGAAGATCTCGAACCGGGTGGTGGGGTGGAAAGCGGGCATACGCGCGCGTTTCTTAAAATCCAAGACGGCTGCAACTCATTTTGCACCTTTTGCGTGATTCCCTTTGCGCGCGGTAAAAGCCGCAGCCTTTCGATCGCCGACATCACCCGCCGGGTGAATGAGCTGCACGCGGGCGGCATGCAAGAGGTCGTCTTGACCGGTGTACACATCGGCGATTATCGCGATGGTGAAAAAGGCCTTGAAGATTTGATCGAAGGCGTGCTCAAGGGCAGTGCGATTCCGCGCGTTCGCCTGACTAGCCTAGAACCACCGGAAGTGACTCCGCGCCTGCTCGAACTTTTTACTGAGTCGCGTCTCTGCCCGCATTTTCACATGAGCATTCAGAGCGCCAACAGCAAAGTTTTGTTCGCCATGAAACGCCAGTACAAAGCCGACGCAATCGAGACGGCGCTCATGGCGATTGACGAGCAAGTCCCCGGAAGTTTTGTCGGCATGGATGTGATTGCCGGGTTCCCAGGCGAGACGGATGAAGAGTTCATCGACTCGACTGAACGCCTGCGCCGGCTACCATGGACGCGGCTGCATGTTTTCCCGTATAGCTCGCGACCGGGGACCTTCGCGGCCCGGCGTACGGATCATGTTGCCACGGATCAGATCCGCCGCCGTGCCGGAGTGCTGCGCCAGCTCAGCGATGAGCGGCTTAGCGAGCAAGCGCAAGCGCAGATCGGCAAACGCAAAACGGCGCTCAGTCTTGGCAACGGCCGCCTGCTTTCGCGCGACTTCTGGCACATTGATTTAATCGGGGAACGCTTGGAACCCAACCGTGAATTCGAACTCAAAATCGAAGGCGCCCATGAAGGTGCCCTTATCGCGAGAATCTAAAATCCAGTGGCCTCAAACACTTCTGCGTAGTGCCGCCGCAACCACCTCTCAGGGCCTACAGGCGCGGTATTAGACGGAAATCGGCTCTTGACGCAATGCCGAAGCTAGCGCTATAAAGCCTCTAAAGTTGGGCCTTGAGCCCGGGATGATCTACCAATGAATAATGTACTTGCGGACCGTTTAGGTCATGCTTTTCAAAATCCACAGCTTTTAGAAACCGCACTCACGCATCGCAGTTTTTATTTTGAAAACCGCGCCGTCAGCCCGGCCCATTACGAGCGTATGGAGTTCCTCGGCGATGCGGTCTTGGACCTCATTGTTTCCGAACTTTTGATCAAAGCCTTTCCGCAGATGAACGAGGGCACGTTGTCCAAGTGGCGTGCCAGTTTGGTCAACGAGACCGTGCTTGGCGAGATCGCGCGCGGATTGGACCTCGGCCGTCACATTCGCTTGGGTAAGAGCGAAGAAAAAGAGCGTGAGAATCTGCGTCCGCGCCTGCTGTCGTCGGCCTTCGAAGCCGTGGTGGCGGCTCTTTATATGGATGGCGGGCTCGAATGCGCGCGCAAGTTTCTCGAATCACAGCTCGCTTCGCGCATCGAAACGCTCGACTCGGAAATTGAATTCGCCGCCGACTTCAAAACCCGGTTGCAAGAGATCACGCAAAAACGCTTTCACACCGTGCCTGATTATCAGCTGGTACAAAGCGAAGGTCCTGAGCACGCCAAAGTTTTTACTTACGAAGTTTTTATCAATGGTGAGAGGGCCGGCAAAGGCGCCGGACCATCACGCAAGAGCGCCGAGCAAGAAGCTGCGCGCCGCGCCCTGAGCGAGAAAGTTACGGAGAGTGAACTATGAAATACCGCGCCGGTTTTGTTGGCCTTATTGGCCTGCCCAATTCAGGTAAGAGCACTTTAATGAACGCCTTGGTCGGCGAGAAGGTGTCGATCGTCACCTCTAAGCCGCAGACCACCCGCCGCCGCGTGATGGGCGTCATTAGCGAGCCGGATTTTCAGATCATCTTTGTCGATGCGCCGGGAGTGGTGAAGGCCAAGTCGGGATTGAACGGATTTTTGCGCGAAGAGGCGGAAGACGTCATCGCTCAGAGCGACGCCCTGATCGCCGTGCTCAACATTGACGAGCGCAATGCCGAAAACCTTGATGAGATCGTGCAGATGATCAAAGCTTCGGGCAAGCCGTGGATCGGCTTGATCCACAAGACCGATTTGCCGCAAGTGCACCGCCCGCAAATATTGCGCGAGAAACTTGGCGTGATGGGCGTGCCGGTCGTCTCGGGTTCCTCACTGCACGAGCCCAAGGCCATTCGCGAACTCTTACTCGAAAAGCTTCTCACCATGATCCCGCTGGCCAATGGGCCACTGTACGACGAAGACCTGTACACACTGAGCTCGACGCGCGAACTGTGCGCCGAAATCATCCGCGAAAAGTGTTTTGAAATTCTGCACCAAGAAATTCCCTTCGGCCTGGCCGTTAAAATCCAGCGCTATGACGAGGAAGACTCTACCCTGGTTAAGATTCACTCTGAGATCATGGTGGCGAAAGAGAATCATCGCGCCATCGTCATCGGGCGAGAAGGCAGCGTGCTCAAGCAAATCGGCACCGACGCGCGTAAAGAGATGGAGAAGCTCACCGGCCGACGCATTTATCTCGACATCAAGGTGCAATCGAAAAAGGGCTGGCAAAAGAATCCCGGCATGATGAAGGAGCTGGGCTATGTCCTCCCCAAGGCTTAAGCGCGTCGCCCTCGTCGGACGACCCAATGTCGGTAAATCGACTCTATTTAATCGCCTGACGCGCACGCGCAAAGCGGTCGTGCGTAACGAACGCGGCGTGACCCGCGACATTCAAATCGAAGCCACCGAGTGGTGGGGTAAGAGCTTTGAAGTCGTCGACACCGGCGGCCTGAGCGAAGACAAAGAGGGCTTTACGCCCCTGATTCGCGAACAGGTGACCGACTTTCTGCATCACGTAGACTTGATTTTATTTATCGTCGACGGCCGCGACGGTATCATGCCAGAAGATCGCGACGCCTTCCGCGTCGTCACGGGCGCCGGTAAACCTTACGCCGTTCTGATCAACAAATGTGACCGTACGCTGGAGAGCGAACAGTACTTGTCCGATTTCTACGAATTCGGCAATGAAATGATCTCCTGCGCCTTCGAGCAAGACTTCGGAATCGATGTCGCGGTCGAATGGGTCTTGGCCAACTTAGGCGAAGATGAATTGAAAATGCGCGAAGGCTTCCGCCTCGCGATCATCGGTAAACCCAATGCCGGCAAGAGCTCGATCGCCAACCGCCTGCTCGGCGAGAAGCGCATGCTGGTTTCTCCCACCGCCGGCACCACGGTTGACGCAATCGAGGCCGAGTTCAACTATGGCGGCAAAGAGTACATTCTGGTCGACACCGCAGGCCTGCGCCGCATGGCCAAGCAAAAAGATGGCACGGAAGTGCTGGGCGGATTCAAAACTCGCGAGGCCGTGCGCAAAGCCAATATGGTCCTGCTCGTTATCGACGGTACGGTGGGGCCTACGCATCAGGATGCGCGCTTGATTGAAATGTGCCTCGAGCATCACAAGGCGCTGATCGTTTGCGCCAACAAGATGGATCTGGGTAAAAAACAGCACGAAAATTTCCGCGATTGGTTCCGCGAAAAAGTGGACATCGAGTTCCGCTTTTTCGCCGACGTGCCTTTGGTTTTTACCTGTGCGCTCAACGGCGCAGGCTTCGACGACCTCTTCCGCAAGGTCGAAGACATTCGCATCAAGCTGCACACTAAAATTTCGACCTCGCAGCTAAACAAATTTTTCACCGACGTGATCAAGCAGGCCCCGTCGCCGGTTTGGGGCACGAAGAACGTGAAGTTCTACTACCTCACGCAAACCGAGCAACAGCCGCCGAGCTTTATCGCCTTCGCCAATCATCCCGACGGCGTAACGCCGGCGTACCGGCGCTTCCTCGTGCGTAAAATTCAAGAAAACTGGAGCCTCAAGGGCATTCCGTTACGCATCTTCGTCATGGCCAAAGGCGGGAGTGATTAATTGCCGCATTCTTCAAAGACTACGATCTTTGAGACTCGCCTCGGATTTTATCTAGCGGCGATTGGCTCGGCCTTTGGCCTCGGCAATCTGTGGCGTTTTCCCTACGTCGTGGCTCAGAACGGGGGCGGTGCCTTCGTGCTGCTCTATCTTCTGATGGTTTTTTTGGTTGGTGTGCCGTTTTTGATCGGCGAGCTGATGCTCGGCAAGATTTCGCGCTCCAGCTTGATACCGGCGCTGCACAAGCTGGCCGGCGAACGCTACCAGGTGCGCGACTTACGCGAGAATGAAACCGAACTGCCCGTATGGATGCGCTGGCTGCTGCGCAATGTCGGCACGCTCGGTATGCTCACCACCATCGTCGTTTTGGCCTACTACGCCGTGATCAGCGGATGGGTGCTGCACTTTCTGATGCAAATTTTAGTTTCGATTTTCGATCCGGGCCGCTTTCGGCCCGACGGCGCGCTTAAAGTATTACTCGACAACGGTTGGCTGCAGCTGTTGCTCACAAGTGTCCACCTGCTCGCAGTGGCCGTTATCGTGGCTAAAGATCTCGAGTTCGGGCTGGAAAAATGGGTCGGCTACTGCATGCCCGTGTTCGTCGTGTTGATGGTGGTGCTCGCCTTCAAATCACTCAGTCTTGAATCCGCCATACCCGCGATGCGCTTTTTATTTTATCCCGACTTTTCCAAACTCACACTCGAATCGCCGGGCCAAGCCTTGGGGCACGTGTTCTTCACGCTGAGCGTGGGCTTTGGCAGCATGGTGACCTTCGGCAGCTACTTGCGCGAAAAAATGTACCTGCCGATGGCGGGCTTTCGCGTGTGCACACTCGATTCGGCGATTTCACTATGGGCGGGGATTATGATTTTTCCGCTGGTGGTTTACGGCAATTCCGATTTTAGCGGCCCCCAGTTGCTTTTCCAGACCGTCCCTAAATTGGTGAAGGTGATGCCGGGCGGACTGTGGTTCGGCGTCGGATTTTTTCTCTGCCTCTATCTCGCATCACTCGGCGCCAGCATTGGTTTGTTCGAGAATGTCGTCGCCAATTGGCGCGAGATGCGCCGCGTGCCGCGCCCGCGCGGAGCCGGAATGGTGGCGCTCTTGATCTTCATTTTGGCGGTTGGCCCGGCGTTGTCGTCCAGTGTTTTGAGCGGAGTGCGCGTCGGTGGGCGCGGTCTGCTCGAGTTTTTAGACGTCGCCCTGATCAACTGGTGTTTGCCGATCACCGCGCTCATCATCAGCCAGGTCGTTTGCTGGCTACTGAAGCGCGAACTGATGAAGGCCGAGTTTGTGGACGAAGAATCGCCCGGGTCCGAGCGCCTTTATAAACACTGGATATTTGGGCTGCGCTACATCACCGGCCCGGTGGTGGTTATCGCGTTGCTGCTGCAATTGATTGCACAATTTTGAATTGAGAGGGTGTTAGAGGCCATGCTACCTAGAAACTGGGGAGGGCTGGTTAGAGTTAAAGTTAGAGTGCAGTTTCAGTTTCAGTTTTAGATCCCAAACTCTTACTCTTACTTTAACTGAACTTTAACTCTAACTTTAACCAGCCCGGATTCAGAAGTTAACCCCGAGAATCCCCAAAACCGTATAAGTATCACCGTTTGGGTATTGCCCCGTTCGGTCATTGTTCGAAAATACGACTTCCGTATTGGCGTCCTGAAAATTCACAATTTGCAGCATTCCCTGGGCTCCAAAGAACATCTTGTTGCGCATCATCGGCAACTCGATGCCGACTCCCAGGTCGAAGGCCATGGCGCCCTCTTTGCCGAATCCCTCTACGCCTGAGAGATGAGTTGTGCGATCCAAACGCGAGAAGCCGCCGATGATGTACGGGTTGATGGCGGCGAGGCCCTTGGTCACGTTTTGGGTGTTCACGTAGTACTTCAAATCTAGGGCGAAGTTGGAGAGGCCCACTGTCCCGGTGGCGACGTTGCCGCTGTTACTCTTGATGCGGAAGTTATGTTCTGAGGTGTTGTAGCTGAATTGCAGGGCGAAGCGGAGGTCGAAGAAGTAGCTCAAGAACAGTCCGAAGTCGATTGCGGGTGAGTACATTTTACTGAGGCCGCCGAAAGCGAATCCGCGTTGGCCGCCATTAAAACCCAGAGTGACGAAGCGGCCGTGGCGGAAGAAATTGATGTCGGATTCTTCGTCTTGGGCTTCGTCGAATTCGGAGTAGTCGGCGAAGGGATCGTAGCTGTCGTCGGCGTCGAATTGAGCGAGTTTGATGCCCTTGGGAGGGGTGTTCTCTTCGGCGCGTGCCCGGGGGGTCAGCGCGAGCATTCCCACGCACATCCCGATTGCAGCCATTTTCAGCATGATTTTGGCCATTTTTCCCTCGGAGACCTCGCACCATGTGGCCCCAGCTTAAATTAAGCCATACTTCCCCCTATTGTTCCAAAAGGAATCACAAATGTATCGGCTTGAGACACCTGACTTTGGTTGAACTCTGGGCCTCCCTGCGGTAATTATTTGGCACACCTCAAAGGAGCGCTTCCTTGGCCATCGACTACAAGCAGTCCGGAGTGGACGTAGAGGCGGGCGATGCCTTGGTGGACTGGCTGAAATCCAACGCTCCTGCGCGTTGGCCCCATCAGGACCGTCTGGTCGAGGGGATCGGCGGATTCGCAGCCCTGTTCCGGGCCGATTTCAAAGACCTCAAAGAGCCTTGCCTGGTCAGCTGCACCGACGGCGTGGGCACTAAAATCAAATTGGCCGTGCATTTTGAAAGCTACCGCGAAGTCGCACAAGACCTCGTGGGAATGTGTGTGAACGACCTCGTATGCTGCGGGGCGCGCCCGCTCTTCTTCCTGGACTACTACGCGAGCGGAAAATTGCGCCTGCCTGCCGCCAAAGATTTCTTGGCTGGGGTCCAGGCGGCCTGCGTCGAAGCCGACTGTGCTTTGATCGGTGGCGAGACTGCGGAAATGCCTGGCGTTTACGAGGGCAATGACTTCGACTGCGCCGGATTTTCGGTCGGCATCGTCGACCGCGCCCAAGTGCTTGGGCCAGGGCGCGTGCAGCCGGGAATGACCTTGCTCGCGATTGCTTCCAGCGGATTTCACTCAAATGGTTTTTCACTGCTGCGCAAAGTGTTCGCCGCCGATTTGGATTCTTGGAAAGCGGAGCTGCTTAAACCGACGGCTCTGTATGTGAAGCTCGTGCATGCGGCGATGAATGAGGGTGGCGTCGAAGCCATTGCCCATATCACCGGTGGCGGCATGGACAATATCCCGCGCATGTTGCCCAAGGGCACTTTGGCGCGCTTGAATTCATGGGCCGTGCCGGCACCTTTTTTGGAAGTCAAAAAACGCTCGGGCATGTCTTGGATGCAGATGCTGGGAACTTTGAATTGCGGTCTCGGAATGGTTTGGGCTGTGCGGCCTGAAAAAGTCGATGCGTTGAAGGCCGTGGCGTTGAAAGCCGGTCATCGCGCCTTTGCGGTCGGTACAGTGGAAAAAGCGCCGAGTGCGGGTGCCGAGGCCGGGTGGGAACTCGCCGACCCGGCTTGGGAAGGTTTCGACTCGTGAGAGATTGGCCGGTCAATATCGTCAGCGCGTTCGGCCGGGGAGAATCACTGGCTCTAGCGCTGCACGAGAACGGCTTTCAAGTTCAAATTCTCGATTTTACTCCGGCCTTTCCGGCCGAATATCACCGCGGTGCCGGACCCTTTCCGATAGTGAACAAAACCTATTTACCTGCGCAGCGCGATCTGCTCAAGCAGCTCGTGCCGTTGCCCCATGGCTTGAATCTTTGGCTCAAAGATGGACCGCTGGATTTGAGCGGCCCGTTTCAATCCGTGCACAGCGCCCAGCATCCCGAGTTGCAAGCTTGGCGCTCTGGCGCGGCCGGTAGTGGAGAGTTCAGTTCGACTTGGCTTGAGCGCTGGTTGCGCCAATGGGCTTCGCCGTTTTACAGCGAAACTTGGAATGACTCCGGCGATCCCGCTTTTCCGGCGGCCCAGCCGCTGGGACTCTTGCCAATCGCTCAAGAAGAGCGCGCTTTGAACTTCATGCAGCTAATGTCCAAGGGCATAGGCGTGCGCACGTGTACGCGGCTAATGGACGCGCGCGCCGAGAGCTCAAAGCTGCTCGAACTGGAAGTCGAATGTGGGACCCAGCTGTCTGCGAAGTCTGCGCAGTGGGTTTGGTGCCTGTCTTCGCACGAAACTAAAACTTTGAATGAAGAAGTGGCGCGCGTCCTCTTCTGGCGCGGAGTTCTTGAGCCGGAGTGGGCGTGGATCAGTTTTGAAGGCTCTATGGAACAAGGCCCGTGGTGTGACGGCTTGCCTGCGCTCTCGGTGGTGATGGGCGACGTCTTCTTACCTTGGGTATATGCCAATACTTTTATTTTGCGCCGCTGCGAGGGCACTCGCCTGCGGGTGTGGTTAAAAGTTCCGCGCACGCGGGGACTCGTTATCGATGCCCGTCGTGGTTGGGGCCTTGGCGTGGAGAATCTGTTGCGCGCTCGCTTGCCGCAAGCCGACTGGCGTATTGATTCAGGTGCCTGGAGTCTTTGTCCGACTAGTGAGGTTTATGCGAGTGAAGCGCGCGGCGAAGTGCCCGGCCAGTGGAAAAACTGGGATTGGATCAGCGGCGAAACTTTGCCGCGTTTGGACCTCTCGGCCCGGCTCGAACGGGAAGCCGACGCCTTCGCGCGGTTGATCTCGTGGCGCAATGACCAGCTCAAGAAACAAGGAGTTCCGCGTGATCACGCGCTACACGCGCCCTGAGATGGGCCAGATCTGGACGCAGGAGGCGCGCTTCGGCTGTTTGCTCGAAGTCGAGACCGCCGTCGCCGGCGCTCAGGCCCGATTGGGGATCATTCCCGAAAAAGCCTTCAAAGATATCAAAGCTAAAGGCAAATTTTCCGTTGAACGCATCGACGAAATCGAGAAGACCACGCGCCACGATGTGATCGCCTTTGTTTCGAGCGTCGCCGAAAATGTCGGACCTTCGGGGCGCTACCTGCACTACGGTATGACTTCTTCAGACGTGCTCGACACCGCCATGAGTTTGCAAGTTCGCAAGGCGGCGGCCGTTTTGCTGACGCGCTTTGAGCGCCTCGAAGCGGCGTTGGCGCAGTTGGCGCGCAAGCATCAGTTCACGCTTTGCGCGGGCCGCACCCATGGCATGCATGCTGAAGCGACGACTTTTGGATTTAAAATGGCCGGCCACTTGATGGAGATCGAGCGCACGCGCTCCCGCTTCGAGCGTGCAGTGGAGCAGATTCAAATCGTCAAGCTCAGTGGCGCCGTCGGCACTTACTCGACTCAGCCTCCGGAAGTCGAAGCTTTGGTCGGCGAGATACTAGGTCTGACACCTGAAAGCATTGCCACACAAGTCGTTCCGCGCGATCGCCATGCCGAGCTGATGTGGTCACTAGCCATGACCGGCGCGGCACTTGAACGCCTGGCGGTGGAAATGCGCCATCTGCAGCGTACCGAAGTCGGCGAAGTGATCGAGGGTTTTGCCGCCGGCCAAAAAGGTTCGAGCGCAATGCCGCATAAGAAAAACCCGATCAGCGCCGAAAATCTCACGGGCATTGCGCGTCTCTTGCGCGCCAATGCGAGTGCGGCCATGGAGAACGTGGCGCTTTGGCACGAACGCGACATTTCGCATTCGTCGGTCGAGCGCGTGATTTTCCCGGATAGCTTTATTCTCGCCGACTATGCACTCGATCGCATGGCGGCGCTGCTCGAAGGCCTGCGCGTCGAAGACGGACGTATGCGAACGAACATGGATTTGTCCCAAGGGCAGCTTTTTTCGAGTCAAGTGCTCTTAGCCATGATCGACAAAGGGCTGTCGCGCGAAGAAGCGTACAAAATCGTACAGCGGGTTTGCCACGATCTCGAACCCGGCGATTCGTTGGAAGGCCGTTTGCTCGCGGATCCACAGACTGGGAAGTACGTCGACAAGAAAGTGCTCAAGGCGATCTTCTCGGGCGAGAACCAGAAGAAGCGCATAGAGAGCGTATTGCATTCAAAACTGAAAACACCGGCTAAGAAATCCAAGGTGAAAGGGCGTCATGGAAATGGGAAAAGTGAAGGGCGAGCTTCTTTACGAGGGAAAAGCTAAAAAGATGTTCGCCGTCAAAGGACGGCCGCAGGAAGTCTGGGTCGAGTACAAGGACTCCTTGACCGCCTTCAACGCGCAAAAAACCGGCAGCTTCGCGGGCAAAGGGTCGATCAATGCCCAAATCACTTCGCTACTCTACCGCCGCTTGAAAGAAAAAGGCGTGACCACGCACTGGCTCGAAGACGTCAATCAACACGAAATGATCTGTCAAAAATTAAAAGTGATCCCACTCGAAGTCGTGACCCGCAATCGCTTGGCCGGCTCGACCGCTAAGAAGCTCGGTATGCAAGAGGGCACTCCCTTGGCACAGCCGCTGGTGGAGTTCTATTACAAGGACGATGCGCTCGGCGATCCGTTCATCAGCGACGATCAAGCTTTGATGATGAAGGCCGTGGACGTGCAAAAGGACCTCGACACTTTGAAGAGCGAGGCCCGCCGGATCAATGAAATTCTACGCGCCGAGTTTTTAAAAGCTGGCTTGGAACTGATCGATTTCAAATTGGAATTCGGCCGCACCAGCGACGGCAAAATCGTACTTGCCGACGAAGTTAGTCCGGATACCTGCCGCCTCTGGGATGTGAAAACCGGCGAGAAGTTCGACAAAGACCGCTTTCGCCGCGATCTCGGCCGGGTGGAAGAATCGTACAAGGAAGTTTTACAGCGTCTGCAAAAGGGGAGCGTATGAAAATCGGAGTGAAGATCTTGCCCAAGAACGAGGTGCTCGACACTCAAGGGCGCGCCGTGGAGTCGACTTTGAAGTCGCATGGCCGCGAGGTCGCGCAAGCCCGCGTCGGCAAGTACGTGCAACTCGACATCCATGAGAACGATGAAGGCAAGGCACTTGCCAAGGCCAAGGAAATCGCCGAATTCGTTTTGTACAATCCGTTGATTGAAACCTTTGAATTGGAAGTGGTGAAGCGCGGATGAAGAAGCCGGTCGGAATATTGCGTTTTCTCGGAACCAACTGCGACCGCGACGTTTGGCAAGCGGTGGAAGCCCTTGGCCTCGAGCCGCGCTGGCTATGGCAAGCCGACACGTTCACGCCTGAGGATTATAGCGCCTTTGTCTTGCCCGGCGGATTTTCGTACGGCGATTACCTGCGCTGTGGAGCGCTGGCGGCCAAGGCGCCGGTGATGAAGTCCCTCGCCGAAGCTGCGGGTAAGGGAATGCCCGTTCTCGGCATTTGCAATGGTTTTCAAATTCTCTGTGAGTCGGGTCTGTTGCCCGGCGTTCTGGTGCGCAACGAGGGCCGCCGCTTTATCGACAAGTGGGTGGATTTAAAATTGATGTCGCGGACAAAATGGACCTCGAAGGGCCAAGAGCGCATGCGCCTGCCGATCGCACACGGTGAAGGCCGCTTTTTTATGCAAGAAGACGGTCTTAAAAAATTATTCGACAAGGATCAAGTTTGGCTGACC
>JAYWAE010000183.1:0-2054 GCA_043782715.1 Pseudobdellovibrionaceae bacterium
GCAGAGGCCCTACTATCGCGGTAAAAAATCACTGGAGAAATACACCGGCAAAGATGAACGCTCCGCCCTGCTACGGGAGCGGCTAGCCGAAGAAGCACTCGAAAAACCGGCCAAAACCATGCGCGTGTTGCAAAATATCGCGGTCATCACCTGCGCGGGCGCGAACCTAGCCACTGGCATTCATGGCAATGAGTCAGGCGTGGTGATCGCAGGGGTGACCACCTTGCTTTCATTTCTGCCCTGGATGTTCGAAGATCACAATATTTCGGTCTATGACAAGCACATCGAGTACAAAAAGAAGATCTACGCGCCGCTCAAATCGGCTTCGTTTTTCTATGACCCGTATTCCAAAACGCTTACACCGGTTTCGCAGCTGACATGGACATTTTAAAAATCGCGTTGGCTCTAATTCTCAGTGGCGGCTCTCTAGCGCATGCTGAACTGGACGGCGACGACGTCGACCCACGCCTCGAATTGATCGAACGGCAAACGCACAAACTCTGCGGTTCGACGGAAGAGTTTATTAAAACTCTCCAATTTCTGCACACGAGCAAAGACGTCAGCTTCGCCGAGGACGCCAGCCGCAAGATCGCCGAAAAAGTATCCACCGGCTGTGACGGCGCCGCCGGGCGCTTTGCGCAGGTGCTGACGCTGCTCAAATCGGTCGGCCTCTCGGACCGCAAGTCGCTCGAGATGGCTCTTGAATTCGCCTCCGAAACGCCGGAGGTACAAAAGAATTTTTCGGAAATTTTCAGCAAGACATTTCTCGGCGAATTTTTTGATTACGAGTACCCGCTCGCCGCCAAACTCGCCTATGAGCTGTCGCGCGACTACCATGGTGATCCGGTGCAAGTGCGTGAAGACTTCATCGACCTCGTGCGCTTTTGCAAAGATGGCAAGAATCTCGATCTACCGATGAAGATGTGCGCGGAATACACGGTCAAACTGGCGCGCCTCACGGCGTTTCACGCTCAGGGCATTCGCGAGCCGTTCAAAAAACTCTTCAAAGAACTGCGCACCAAACCTGAATTCGCACTCGACGTCAAAAAATCTCTCGAGATCGCCTACAACGTGCTCAAAAGCGGGCCGCGCGCGCCTGAAAATTTCTTTTCAGCTTACGCTTTCGCTGTGAAGAAAGACGGTCTCGACTACAACCGGCAGCAGGCCATGGCCTTCGCTCTACGTATGTCCGATCGCTCTTACCTGGGCGACCACCCACCTGTCGTGCCCGGCGTCGCTGGATTCAAAGAGATGACCCGTGCGGCAAATCGCTAGCCTATGGGCGCTGTTGCTTGCGTTGCAAGCCAACGCGCAGGGTTTGCACCTGGATGTCCCTCCCGCGTCGGCGCCCCTGGCCATGAAAACCATCGAACTCGAATGGGACAGTGTCGACAACGCCGGCAGTTACGAAGTGAAGCTGCTACCCGAAGACGCCCTGGTGCCCATGCAGTTTACAACCCAAGAAGCCAAACTCGTACAGCAGGTTCCGGTCGGCAACTACACATTACAGGTGCGTGCCCGGTCGACCGATGGCAGTGACTACAGCCCATGGTCGGAACCCATGCCATTTGCCGTCGTCGTCAAAGAACTGCAACCGCTCCATCCCGAAGATAAATCCGTGGTGCCGAGCGACGGCGTGAGTAAACAGACCGTCGAGTTCCGCTGGACGCCGGTCGAAAAAGTGAAACTCTACACGCTCGTCGTATGGAGCGAGGAAAAAAAAGAGACGCCGTACATCTTCAACACTAAAGAGACGTTCAAGAAACTCGAAGTCCCGGCTGCGCAAGTTTATTTCTGGCAAGTGAAGTTTGAGAGCGCCGACAACGTCGCTTACGCGCAGCAGCCCAAAACGTTCACTTTTACTCTACTCGGCAAGCACCTGCTCAAGCCCGAAATCAACAGCAAATCTCCACCACCACTGACCGAACTAACTTGGCGGGCCAGCCCCGACGCCAAAGAGTATGCTGCCAAGATATACTACCGTTGTTTAGACGAGAGTGAGTGGAAACCTCTGCGCGAGGCCAAATTGGCCGGTACCTCTTGGGCGATTGGGA
>JAYWAE010000184.1:0-14534 GCA_043782715.1 Pseudobdellovibrionaceae bacterium
ACCGTCTCGCAGATGTCGATTTCGTGCTTTCAAACCATGGACAAAGACCTCGCCGCCAAGGTTATCTTCCACAAGCGCAACATCCGCCGCCTAGAGCAAAAGATGCGCGAGTCGCACATCACACGCTTGGTGAAGGGCACGCCCGAGTCGATTTTGACATCCAGCATTCATCTCGATGTCCCGGCGAGTACCGCCGCATCGTGGGCCTGATGTCCAATCACGTGTACGGCCTCCTGAAGGATGCAGATCCCTACGGGCTCCTACCACGTCGCGAGTAACGCAAGCAGTCGGAAATGGCTGAACCTTTGTGCTACCTTTTGGGGCAAAGCTTCAATATCATTGGATTAGAGTTAGTGTGAGGACTTAAGCCCTGTGGCTGCAGTTCCGCAAATCGAGAATGCCAATATATATAGAGGGCTAGTGGATAAAGTGATGCACCCGGAATCGAACACAGCTGCTGAGAAATCGCAGAGTGAGACCTACGAGGTGCAGGTGGCGGGTATGCCACTCCGTCTTAAGTCCTCCCATGACCAACAAACGGTTCAAGAGTTGATTGATCTCGTCGACAGTAAGGTGAAATCCGCCATGTCGTCGAATTCCAGCATAACGTTTCAAAAGGCGCTGCTCCTCGCATCTCTACATGTTGCTGAGGATTTAGTATTTCTAAAGCGCGCCGTCCGAAGCCGTCTGGACACACTCGAAACCAAAGCCAAAGGCATTCTCACAGAGCTGGATTCTAGTCCTCTCGCACGACTCAACGTCGATCAATAGACGGCGTACTTTGAATTGATTTGAAGGTGCGGGTTGGAGACCAATCACGGTTCCGCTCAAGACGACAAAGCCGTCTTGCGGCAGAAATTTAGAGAGCTACGGCGTAAGTTTAAAGCCGGTGGTGGACGCTCGGCGACGCAAGCTCTGCACGGGCATTTACAAAAATTCATCCGCGACTTCGGACAGCCCGGCGTTCAGTTTTGCCTGTACCGGCCGCGCCGCGATGAAGCGCCCGCGAATCTGACCCCGATGGCGAACTACTTCTACCCCGTCATGAAGGGCGAGGATCTCGAGTTCCGCAAACCCAACTCTGCAAAAGCATTTCACACCAATAAAATGGCGGTTGAAGAGCCGATTGTTGAGCAATCTGTAGCGCTCGACTTGAACCAGCCGATTTTGGTTTTCTGCCCCGCCGTGGCCATCGATCAGCGCGGTATGCGCCTCGGCCTCGGCAAAGGCTATTACGACCGATTTTTTGCCCGCCACCCAGGTGCCCTGCGCATCGGCGTGGTCTTTCACGTCCAAATTTCATCGCAACCGCTGCCCGCAGACAGCTGGGATCAGGCGATGGATTGGATTGTCAGCGAGAAGATGATTCTGCGGATTAATAAAAGGAGTTCTCAGTAATGGACATGGGTGCAGTGATCAGCCTGGTGGCGGGAATGAGTTTGGGAGGCTTCGGCCTATATGCGATTTTAAAACTGACAGGGCAGAAGACTTTGCTTTCGGCCGAGAAAGAAGCTGAGAAGATTATCCAGCGGGCCAAGGGCCAGGTGGCCAAGATTGAAAAAGACGCCACTCAGCGCGCCAAAGACTTCGAAATCCGCGCGCGTAAGAACGTCGAAGTCGAATTGAAAAAAGAAAAGCAGAAAATCCTGACTGTCGAAACTCAGCTGCGCGAAAAAGAAGCCAAACTCGATCGCGAATCCAAACGCCGCGAAGAGCAGCTCAACGCCAAGTCGCGGGAGCTGGACGAATCGGGGGAGCGCCTGCAGGTAGGTGAAAAGCGCCTCACCGATATGGAACAGAAGGCGCATCAGCAGATCGCAGATTTAGAATTGAAGCTGCAATCGACCGCCAATATGACGCCCGAGCAGGCAAAGAACGAACTGCTCACGGCCATGACCCAAGACGCGCAAAAAGAGATGAGTGCGCGTGTGGCACAGATCGAAGAAGAAATCATGACCGACTCTAGCCGCCGGGCCCGCCGCATTTTGGCGACGGCCGTCGCTCGTTATGCTTCTGAAGTCGCTACGGAACGAACGGTCAGTTCGATTCCCCTCACCGGTGAAGAGATGAAGGGCAAGATCATTGGCCGCGAAGGGCGCAATATCCGCGCACTCGAGGCGGCTTGCGGAGTGGATTTGATCATCGATGAAACGCCCGAGACCGTCATTATCTCGAGCTTCGATCCCGTGCGCCGCGAGATTGCGCGCAAGTCGCTTGAGCGCCTAATGGAAGACGGGCGCGTGCATCCGGCTCGCATCGAAGAAGTGGTCGAAAAAGTAAAATCCGAGATGTTCACCTCCATGCGTGAAGAGGGTGAGAAGGTTTGCTTCGAACTCGGTGTGCACAACGTCAATCCGAACATCATCAAAGTCCTCGGCGGCTTGAAATACCGTCAGGGTGAAGGCCAGAACTTGCTGGGACACAGCCAGGAAGTCGCGGCTCTTTGCGGTTTGATCGCACAAGAGTTGGGTGCCGATGAGAAACAAGCACGGCGCGTGGGCTTGCTACATGCCATTGGCCGGGGACTCGACCACACCTTCGAAGGCAGCTATGCCCAGGCCGGCGCGGAATTTTGCAAACGCAACGGTGAGCGCGATGAAGTCGTACACGCTATCCGCGCGCACAACGACGAAGTCAAACCCGAAACCACGCTCGCGCATATCTTGCAATCGGCCTACAACCTCACGCGCTCGCGCCCCGGCGCCCGCCGCGCCAATCTCGACACCTTCATCAAGCGCCTCAGCGACTTGGAGTCGGTGGCCAACAGTTTTGACGGCGTCGCCCGCAGCTACGCCATTCAAAGCGGCAAAGAGATTCGCGTGATTGTCGATAGCGGCCGCGTGACCGATGACCAAGCCAACATGCTCAGCCGCGACATCGCGCGCAAGATCGAGCGCGAACTGAATTACACCGGACAAGTGAAGGTGGCGGTGGTGCGTGAAACCCGCATCGTCGAACACGCACGGTAGTAGAAATGTTCAAAGCGCCCGAGGAACAACTCAAGCTGCTCAAGAGCAAATCCTTCGAGATCGTCTCGGACGCCGAGTTGCTCGCGAAGCTCAAGAAGAGCGTCAAAGAGAACAAGCCTCTGCGCATCAAGGCAGGGTTTGATCCCTCGCGCCCTGATCTGCACGTCGGGCACACGGTCTTGCTCAACCTCATGCGCCAGTTCCAATTGCTCGGCCATCATGTGATTTTTCTTATCGGTGATTTCACCGCGCTGATCGGCGACCCTTCGGGGCGCAATGAAGCCCGGCCGCCGCTCACCCAAGACGAGATTAAACAAAACTCCGAGACCTATGCCCGGCAAGTTTACAAGGTCCTGGACCGCGAAAAAACCGAGGTCGCCTACAACAGCACATGGATGATGAAGTTTACATCGGCCGATTTTATCCGGCTCAGCAGCCAGTATACGGTGGCGCGCATGATCGAGCGCGACGATTTCACCAAGCGCTACAAGGGCGGCACGCCGATTTTCATTCACGAATTTCTTTATCCGCTGGTGCAGGGTTACGATTCCGTAGCACTCAAGTCAGATGTGGAACTGGGCGGCACCGATCAGCGCTTTAACCTTTTGGTCGGCCGCGATCTACAAAAGTCGGCGGGCCAGGATCCCCAGTGCATCATGACCGTACCGATTCTCGAAGGTCTAGATGGCGTGCAGAAGATGTCCAAGAGCCTCGACAATTACATAGCCGTCGAGGACAACCCGCGCGATATGTTTGGCAAAACGATGCGCGTCTCGGATGAATTGATGATCCGTTATTACGAACTGCTGACCGACATGGGGCCTGACGAGATCACTCAACTCAAGGACGACTTGAAAACCGGCAAAAAGCATCCGCGCGCGGTCAAAGTCGAGCTAGCACGCACTTTGGTTGAGCGCTTCCATGGCGGGCAGGCCGGCACCAACGCGGTCGCCGAATTCGATCGTATTTTCGTCAACAAAGGATTGCCCGATGATATCCCGGTCAAGGAGCTCCCGGCGCAAGCGCAGGCCGGAATTTGTAAGCTCATGGTCGACGCGGGGCTGGCGACAACCAACAGTGAGGCCCGGCGATTGATTGAAGGCGGGGCAGTCGAGCGTGAGGGTGCGAAGATCTCCGATCCGCAGTTGAAGCTCGATTTGAAGACCGGCGATGCCTTCATCCTCAAAGCCGGTAAGAAAAAATTCGTGCGCGTGCAGGTGAAGGCGTGAAAATTAAATTCGTCCCGCAAAATCTCGAAGTCGAAGTTCAGCAAGGGCAAACGGTCATGGACTGCGCCCATAAAAATGGCGTCGCCATCCGCTCGACCTGTAACGGAATGCCGTCTTGCGCCGAGTGCCGGGTGCGCGTGACCGATGGCGACTACAATTGCAATCCACCGTCGCGCAAAGAGCTTAGTCTCATTGGAACCGGTTACTACATCGACCAGCGGCGGCTCTCGTGCCAGTTGCTCTGCTTCGGCGATGTCACCATCGACACCACGGAACAGGTCGAAAAAGTGGGGGAAGGGCCAGTCACTAAAAAGTTCCTGACCAAAGTGCATAAATCTTCAGCACAAGAAAGCCATTCTCTAGGCGGAGTTTTGATCGAACAAGACGGCCAGCTTTTGAGTGAAATTAAAAAAGACGTCTCGGATCAAGTGCAGCCGAGCGGTGGCGGCGCGGGTCTGGATATGCGCGAACAAAAGCCCAGACAACCGCAGGGCCAGCGCCAGCAACAAGGGCAGCGCCCGCCGCAGCAGCCGGGTCAACCAGGCGAACCTCGCCGCGAGGGGCAAGGCGGCCGGCGGCGTGGACGCCGTGGTGGACGCGGCCGCCGCTGATTGGTATGTATAAACAATGCAAAGTGAGCCGACTTTTGAACCTCAAGAGTTTCTGCACTTGTGGCGCGAGCAGCGCGCCTACAGGGTCGGCCGCAAAATTGGTTCCGCCGGAGCCGTGCTCAGTCTGATCGCGCTCTTTGTCGATTTGCATTACAGCCCGCGTATCATCATTTACTCCGACTTCGCCCTCTTGGCGGGATGTTTTTTTTCGCTGCTGTGGAGCCATTCCACGCCCAAGCCTTATTTTTGCTGGTGGCCGTTGATTCTAGGATTTTGGATCGCCACCATTGCGAGCCTTGCGCTCACCGGCGGCATTCACAGTCCGTTCATGGGGTACTACCTCGCGACACTTTTTGCCTGCACGGTGGTCATGCAAAATGTGATCAGGCCGGTTTATTTTCTCATCTTCGTATTTTCGCACATCGTGGTTTTCCTTCTGCTCGGATTATTCTTCAAACTGCCGCAGCAGGAAACTCCCGATATTTTTGTTGCGGCGGTGGCCTGTGTGAGCCTGGCTGCGCTGGTCGTCTGCATTTACGAAGTCTTGCACACCGAGCAGGTGCTCTCGGGAGAGTTCGCAGAACGCTATCGGGAACTGCGTGATGCGCGCAAGGAACTCGAGCGCGAAGAGGCGTCCAACCTAGCTAAGAGCACCTTCCTGGCCAGTGTCAGTCACGAACTGCGCACGCCCCTGGCTGCGATTTTGGGTTATAGTGAACTCTTACAGAGCTCCATTCATAGCGCGAGCGAAAGCGATCGCGCGAGTCATTGCGAGATCATACGGCGCAATGGCAATCAGTTGGCTCGACTGGTGGACGATTTGCTGGATCTTTCAAAAATCGAAGCTGGCAAAGTAGAAGTCTTTGCTCAGGTCGTACGTCTGCCGGAATTTCTTGCCGAGGTATTGGCTCTGGTCAATCTCGACGCGCTTAAAAAAAATCTGCCGGTTGAAATCGACTTCGCCGGCGCCGTTCCGGAATTTCTTTACACCGATCCCACGCGCTTGAAGCAGGTGCTGCTCAACCTAATGGGGAACGCCGTGAAATTCACCGAACAAGGTTACGTGCGTTTGACCGTGGACAGCGCGCGCGAAGCCGGGCGGGATGTGGTGAACTTCAGTGTGCGTGACACAGGCCGCGGCATCAGTGAAAGTGAGCGGGAACGCCTGTTCAAACCTTTTTCGCAGGGCGATCACGCGGCCTCTCGCCGTTACGGCGGCACGGGATTGGGGTTGAGCTTGTCGCGCAAGCTGGCGCGCTTGCTGGGCGGCGATTTGGAATTGGTGCGCAGCCAACCGGGTGCCGGCAGTGTCTTTGGCTTGAAGTTGCCGGTCGGTCAGGTGGAACGGCAAAATTGGCTGAAGGAGTACTGCGCGCCAAAAACTACCGCCGCTGAATCCGCCGATTTTCAAGAGGCTTTGAGCGGCCTGCGCGTGTTGGTGATCGACGACGGCGACGACTGTCTGCAGCTGATGCAATTGCTGCTCGAGTCCGCCGGTGCACAAGTGGATACGGCGCTCGATGGGATGGCTGGGATCCGGATGGCGCTTACAGGCGACTATCATGCCGTCTTGATGGACATCCAGATGCCGTTGATGGACGGATACGAAGCCACGCTCACCTTACGTGCGCGTGGCTATATGAAGCCGGTGCTGGCATTGACCGCCAGTGCGCGCGCCGAAGATCGCGACCGCTGCCTAGCGGTCGGATGCAATGATCACCTGACCAAACCGATTTCACGCGCGGCACTCATCGAAGCTGTGGCAGCGGCAGCGGGAAGACCGCGCACGCAAAATGCGCCCGAGCTGCCGCCCGAGTTGAGCGTTTAGATGCATTCCAGTACACGCAATGCGCTGCTTGGTTTGATCGCGCTTTTGACCATAGCGGTGTTGACCTTCCGCCCAGGTTGGAACAACCCATTCGTGCTCGACGACATGACGAAGATTCAGCAGAACCCGGATGTGCGGCTCGAACATCCCGGAGTGCATGATTTTATTTTTCCCTACGATCCCACGCAGTCGAATATACGCAATGATCCTTCGCGTCCCTTCACATTTTTAATTTACAATTTATGCTGGCGCGCCGGCGGCGGTTCGCCGGCCCCATTTCATTTGGTCGGCACAGTGGTGCATGGCCTCTGCGCATTTTTACTTGCGCTATTGACTATATCGCTGATGGGCCGTTTTGGTCTGCCAAGTGGGGCGGGAGGCGGGATCATGGCGGCGTTGCTGTTTTTGTTTGCGCCACTGCTGGCGGGAAGCGTGTATTACGCTTATGCACTCAGCGACGTACTGGCGACGTTTTTTCTATTGGCGGCTTTTCTCGCGGGGCCACGTGCAGTGCTAGCTGCAGGATTTTTTGTACTGGCGCTGGCCTGCAAGCAGAGTGCGATTGCGCTTCCGGGTGCCGTGTTGGCGGTGGATCTGATGTGTGGCGGAGTCGCCGAGATTCGGCGCCGTTGGCGCGTGCACGCGCTGTTGTTTTCGGCAGCGGCCGTCTACCTAGCCTTGCGCCTTTGGTATTTCGGCGGCATTGGCGACCTGGAAGCCCAAGGCACTCCGGGAGTGATGGAGTATGCGCTCAGCCAGGGTTTAATGATCTTCAAATATCTTTGGATGATTTTTGTTCCCACAAGTCTTACGATCGATCACTTTATTCGCCCTGAGCATTTGAATATTGAACTCGAGATTTTAGCCTGGCTGGTGCTGAGCGCATTCACGGGTTGCGCGATTTTTTTGGGTACCGCCGGCAAAGGCACGGCTTTGAGTCGTTTGGGCGCGGCTGGGGGCCTTGTCTTTCTACTCTTGCTCTTGCCTGTCAGTTCTTTTTTTCCAACCGTCGACTTGTTTGTCGAACGGCGCGCTTACACCGCCGCAATCGGACCGATATTCGCTCTGGCGGCGTTCTGGGAATGGCTGCGTTCGAATCCGGAAATGCCGGGTCGCCTCGCGGTCAGCCGCGTGGTTTTAGCTGCAGTTCTTTTTGTTTATCCGCGCATGACCATGGACCGCGCCAAAGTGTATGCGTCGCGCGATTCTCTCTGGGAAGAGTCACTCACCCGCTATCCGCTCAGCCCGCGCGCGCATCTGAATTTGGCCACTGCAAAGGCAGCGGCGGGTGACTATGAGCGCGCACGGTCCTTACTCGAAGAGCTGCTGACCTTGCAGCCAGAGAATGGCGTGATTTATTCGAAGCTTGGATTTGTTTATGCCCAGGCGGACAATAAAAATCGCGACGACCAGAAGGCGTGGGACTATTACAAACGCTCATTCGAACTTCTACCCGACGACGTGATTGCGCTCCTCAATGGTGGTGCGCTGCTGATGCACTTGGGAAGGTTTCCGGAAGCGGCTCGACTTCTACTACATGCTGTGGATTTGAGCCCTGGCATGGCTTACGCCCATTTTCTCGCGGGCCAGGCGCTGTTTTATGCGGGTCAGAAAACGGATGCCGAACCACATTTTCAAAAGGTACTCGAACTTGAGCCCGCCAATTCCGAGGCCAGCAAATATTTAACGGAAATTAGAAATTAGTGATTTAAAATTAGACGCCGAAAGAGCTGCCGCAACCGCAGGTTTTGGTCGCGTTCGGATTGGAAAAGATAAATCCTTTGCCGTTCAGCCCACCTTCGTAATCGAGCTGCATGCCGATTAGGTACAGAAGACTTTGGCCATCGACGACGACTTTTGCACCATTGGCTTCAAAGACTTTGTCGCCGTCTTTCATCGCCGAATCGAATTCCATTTTATAAGAGAACCCGGAGCAGCCGCCACGCTTTACAAACACGCGCAAAAACGACTCTTGGCTGGCGCCGTCCTCGGCTTTAAGGGCATGGATCTTCTTGGCTGCGCTTTCGGATACTTGAATCATGATTTAACTCTAACACAGGTTGAACGCGAATTAAAGGGGGCGGGCATTCGTAACGGCTTTTGAGGGGTACGCATTACCTAATACTTTCAATAGCTTATCTATGACAATCTGAACTTCTTCTGGCGTCGTAAAACGACCCACCCCGAAACGTAGGGTGGAGCGCGCGACGTCGTCTGGCACACCCATGGCTTTGAGCACGTGGCTGGGCTTGGGATTGGCCGAGTTGCAGGCCGAACCGGAGCTATAGGCAATACCACTTAGGTCGAGCATGATCTCGTCGAGAGTGATACCTGGGAGCGAAATGCTGACGTTGTTGCACAGGCGTTTCTTGCGGGGACCGTTGACCCGTACGTCCGGAAATTTCTCAGTTACCGCATCGAGTATTGCCGTCTGCATTCGGCACATGCGCGCGCATTCATCGGGCATGATCTGTTGGCCAATGGCGCAGGCCTCGCCAAGGCCGACTATCCCCATCACATTGAGCGTACCAGGACGCAGGCCCTTCTCTTGGTCGCCGCCGAAAATCAGGGGCTTCAAATTAAACTCACGGTTGGTGGGCTTCACGACCAACGCGCCCATGCCTTTGGGTCCGTAAATTTTGTGCGCCGAGATCGAGAGCATATCGAATGGAATTTGCGCCAAATCGATTTGGCATTTGCACACGCTTTGAGCGGCGTCCGTGTGGAAGACGATCTTGCGCTCGCGGCAAAGCTCGGCGATTTCGTTCACCGGTTGCATGGTGCCGACCTCGTTGTTGGCCATCATGATGGAAACGAGCACTGTGCGCGGAGTGATCGCTTTTTCGATATCCTGGACGCGGACAAAGCCCTCACTGTCGACAGGTAGAACTGTGACATCGGCGCCGTATTCGCGCGCGGCTTCACACACCTCGAGGATCGCTTTGTGTTCAGTTGCCTGAGTGATGATGTGCGGACGGTCTTGGTGAAAAGCGCGCGCCAATCCGAGAATGGCCATGTTGTTGCTTTCGGTCGCGCCTGACGTCCACAACACGTGATGAGGTTCGCAGTTGAGCAGATTGGCCACCTGCTCACGCGCCTTTTTGACTGCCGCCTGCGCCTGCCATCCATAAGCGTGCGAGGCACTGGAGGCATTGCCGAACTGCTCATTCAAATACGGACGCATCACCTCTTGAACGCGCGGATCAACCGGCGTAGTGGCGTTGTGGTCCATGTAGATTGGCATAGTCAGCGGTTTGGGTTGCACAGTGACTCTATTTTTAAGTTCCGTTGGCGCAATCGAGCTATCACTTTCGCGCGGCATTATGGAACAATATGGCCATGAGCTTCACCTTGCAACGCCATTTTACCGGCCCTGGAAAATCCACAGACGTCGAGTGGAATATGCGCCCAGTCGCGGCCTTGGGTTGCGACGTGGAAGCCCCAGCCGCCTGGTCCGATACGGCGGTCGAAATCGCCGCCACTCGCTACTTTCGCCGGCGTGAGGGTGAATTTGGAGTCAGGCAATTGCTCAACCGGGTGGTGCACGCCGTGCGCCATGCCGGTGAGAAGCAGGGGTATTTCACCGGCGGCCAGGCGGAGATTTTTGCCGATGAGCTCATGTATGTGCTGGTGCACCAAATCGCCTCGTTCAATTCTCCGGTTTACTTCAATGTTGGTATCTTTCCCACCTATGGCTTCGCCGGTGCCAGTGACAACTACGTTTGGGATCCTGCCGCGGGCAAGGCGGTTCAGCAGGCGAGTGCCTTTATTCATCCACAGGCATCGGCTTGTTTTATCCAGGACGTGAAAGACGATTTACTGAGTATCTTCGATCTACTCAAATCCGAAGCTAAACTATTTAAATATGGGTCTGGAACGGGCACTAATTTTTCGCGCCTGCGCGCGCGCGGGGAGCCGCTCGATGGCGGCGGAGAATCGACGGGATTGATTTCCTACCTCGAAATTTACGACAGAGCGGCGGGCGCAATCAAATCGGGCGGCACCGTGCGCCGAGCCGCCAAGATGGTGCTACTCGACGCCGACCATCCGGAAATTTTGGACTTCATTCATTGGAAGCGCGGAGAAGAGCGCAAAGCCCGCGTCTTGCTTGCAGCTGGCTACTCAGGCGGTATGGACGGCGAGGCCTTTCGGTCCGTTTCGGGGCAGAATTCGAATAACTCCGTGCGCGTGACCGATCGTTTTTTGCACGCTGTATTGAACGGCGGTAAGTGGGAGCTGCGCGCGCGCAAAGGCGGACGGGTGGTTGCCGAGGTTTCCGCAGCTGAAATACTGCGGGAAATGAGCAAGGCGGCATGGGAGTGCGCCGATCCCGGCATTCAGTTCCAGGACACGATCGAACGCTGGCATATGTGTCCCAATTCGGGGCCGATCCGCGCCAGTAATCCTTGCAGCGAGTACATGTTTCTCGACGACTCCGCGTGCAATCTTTCCTCGCTCAACTTGGTGAGTTTTCTGCGCGGAAACGATTTGGATTGGCTGGGCTTCGCGCAAGCCGTGCGCCTGATGCTTTTGGCTCAAGAGATTTTAGTCGACTACTCCTCATACCCGACGGCGATGATCGCGGCCAACAGCCATCGCTTCCGGCCACTCGGCCTTGGCTATGCCAATCTGGGCGGGTTACTCATGCGCCTCGGGATTGCGTACGACAGCGAGGCCGCAGCCGAGTGGACCGCACGCATCACCGGCACCATGCACGCCTTAGCACTTAAGACTTCGCATGAGATGGCAGTCGCGCATGGGGCATTCGCCGGTTGGGCGGAAAATCGCGAGCCGGGATTGGCCGTTCTCGCGCGCCACGCGGAAGCTTGGCGCAAGCTGAAGCTGGAGAACGGCGAAGCCGTGAGCGAAATGTTCAAACAGGTCGAAGAAGGTGCCCGCAGCCACGGACTGCGCAATGCTCAAGTTACGCTGATCGCACCGACGGGAACAATCGGCTTACTCATGGATTGCGACACGCTCGGCATCGAGCCCGACTTCGCGTTGGTGAAACGTAAAACGCTGACCGGCGGCGGTGAATTGCGGTTGGTGAATCAGGCTGTGAGCGAGGCGCTGGTCCGATTGCAGTACACAGCAGATGCAGTCGCGGCGATCACCGCTTTCGTGCACGACAATGGAACAGTTGTCGGCGCCCCGGGATTGAAACCTGAGCATGCGGCGATATTTGATTGCGCGCTCGCTCCGCCCGGCCAACCCGCGCGGCGGGTGAGCAGCGAAGGTCACCTACGGGTGATGGCGGCGGCTCAACCTTTTCTCAGCGGCGCGATTTCGAAAACCGTCAATCTGCCCGGCCACGCTACGGTGGAGGAGATCGAGCAGATCTTCCTCAGCGCGTGGCACCTGGGCCTGAAGTCGCTAGCTGTCTATCGTGACACAAGTAAGGCCGTTCAGCCCCTTTGCGCGGAGTGCTAGGGGCAAATTCGAACGTTTTCATCACGGGCTTCGACTCTCCTGTCCATGGAATCACCCTCATTTTGGAACGCAGTTTGTAGAGATCTAACCTTGAATCGGGGGTCTTTATGAATGTCTATCGTGTGGCGCTGGTGTGTCTTTGGTTCCTGTGTCTACCGGCAGTGGCCGCAGAACCCGAAATCGCCCGGGCGTACAATCGTACCGCTCAGATGAACGACGCCAGAATGATAACGGAGCTGAGCTTTGCCGCGGGTTCCAGTGATCTGACCGGTGACGCCCGTAGGCAGTTGGGCGATTTCCTGCACGATGCAAAAGCCTTGGGGACGATCTCTGGAATCAAGGTGGCGTCTTGGGCCGATCATGAGTATCCCAATGGCTCGCGCAGGACGCTCGACCGCTCGTCACGCCGTCTCGCCGACGAACGCGGACAGGAAATTCAAAACTACATTCAAGACAACTCCGAGGGCATTAAAACCGAGTTGTACAATATGGCAGAGAAGCCTGACGCCATGGAAAAGCTATTCAACACCTCAGACAACGTAAAACTGAAATACTCGCTGGAGAAAACCGGTTTGGCGCATCCAGATAAAACACGTATGCCGCCCAAGGCCTCGCGCGCGCTCGTCATGATCGTTTATCGCTAAAGGAGGACAAAGTGATAGAAACCAATTCCAAAATCAAGCCAACGCCCCCTGAAGAACAGCGCTGGGAGAATGAAGGCGGCGAACCAACGGTTCTTCCGGCACCTCCCGCGGGTCTTCAGAAAGCGCGTGTTCAGGTGGTGCAGATATTAAGTGAGCTGCTCAATGGATTTCGCGGCCACTCAAAGTCGGGCCGCGAAGGTCATTAGACGGCGAAACGCTGACTGCGCCAATCGACGATTTGGCTCATTAGCTTGCCTTTTACGCCGCTCAATAGCTCACCAATTGCCGATGCACTTTCGCCCACCTGCATGTAAACCGATTCCGAGGCTATTCTAACCTCGGCTAAAAACCGATTGTGAATGAAATGAAAGGTCGCACGCACCGCTGCATCAGATGGGGAGAGTTGCGTGATGTCTTCAATCATCTCTTTTAACTGCAGACGTAGGCTCGGACTCTCGATATTTTCAAACGTGATTTCTGCGTCCGACATATAGACCTCCGTAGTAAAGAGACATTGTGTCCCGTTCGCCTGATTAATACTTGGTTACTTGCAATGGGTGAGCCAGATTGGAACCACGGTGTTGATGCACGGCAACCTGTTGCCCACGGCTTCCGGCTGGGCTACTTTGAAGGCATCATTAAATTCGGGGGACCCGCGTGGCTACATGGCAAAGTTTTGATCTGTTCAATCCGAGTGATGAGCATGCCATGCTTCGCCAGACGGTGCGTGATTTCGTCGCACGCGAAGTCGAACCGCAGGCCGCGGAATACGATCGCAAAGAGATGTTCAATCTGCCGCTGATGCGCAAGCTCGGTGAGATCGGGCTGTTGGGAATTACAGTGAGTGATCAGTACGGCGGATCGGCGATGGACGGCGTCGCGGCCGTGATCGCGCATGAGGAGATTTCGGCCAGTGATCCCGGGTTTTGCTTGGCCTATCTCGCTCACTCTATGCTGTGCGCGAATAATTTGGCTGTGAACTGCAGCGAGGAACAGAAAAAACGCTGGTTGCCCAAATTGTGCAGCGGCGAGTGGACAGGCGCGATGGCGATGTCCGAACCCGCCGTCGGCACCGATGTCATGGGAATGCAGTGTACGGCGGTAAAAAAGGGCGATCATTACTTACTCAACGGCCGCAAGATGTGGATCACCAACGGCACCATCGATGAAAAAGGCACGCCATGCGAAGTGGTATTGGTTTACGCCAAAACCGGAGAGAAAAACGGCCAGGCACAGATTTCGAGTTTCGTCGTGGAAAAATCCAACCCTGGATTCACGGTCGGACAAAAATTAAAAGACAAACTCGGCATGCGCGCCTCGAATACGGCCGAATTGGTTTTTCAAGATTGCCGGGTGCCGGTGGCAAATCTAATCGGCCAAGAGGGCGATTCGATGATGCACATGATGCGCAACTTGGAGATCGAGCGCCTGACTTTGGCCGCAATGAGCTTAGGCCTTTCGCGCCGCTGCCTTGAGATCATGACCAAGTACGCGCAGGAGCGCGAAGCCTTTGGCAAACCGCTCAGCTTCTTCGGCCAGATTCAAAAGATGATTGCAGAAAGTTTCGCCGAGTACCGGGCCGCTCGCACCTATGTGTACGACACCGCCCGACGCATGAAATTGGATGCCCATGGCCAGCGCTTGGATTCGGACGGAGTGAAGCTCTTCGCGGCCCCGGTCGGCAAGAACATTGCCGATCGCGCGATTCAAGTGCTCGGCGGCTATGGTTATGTCGGGGAGTACGTGGTCGAGCGCTTGTGGCGGGACGCGAAGCTGATGGAGATCGGCGGCGGCACTTGCGAAGCGCACCAAAAAAATATCAC
>JAYWAE010000185.1:0-5440 GCA_043782715.1 Pseudobdellovibrionaceae bacterium
GAATTTATCGGCAGTTTCAGGGGTTATATTGATTGGACCTAAGTTGTGATACAATGTGTCGAAGGCTCTGGGCTTGCGCTGTGAGTGCGGCTCCGGGTATTTTGAATTTAGATCCTGGTCCAGTTCGATTTAGATCCACTTTAGACGGAGGAAACATGATGGGCGTCACGACTACAGCCGGCGGTAAAAACACGTCACCGGTTACCGACCAAAGCTTCGAAAAAGATGTCCTGCAAGCCACGACTCCCGTGTTGGTGGATTTCTGGGCGGAATGGTGCGGACCTTGTAAAGCCCTTGGTCCCAAGCTCGAAGAAATCGCCGGCGAAATGAAAGACAAAGTGAAGATCGTCAAAATCAACGTCGATGAAAATCCATCGATGCCGGCAAAATACGGCGTGCGTGGCATTCCGACGATGATCCTCTTTAAAAACGGCCAAGAAATCGACCAGATCGTGGGCAATCATCCGAAAGAGAACATTGTCGCGCTTTTGCAAAAACACTCATAGTAAACCGGCTATATTTACGTGATGCTGTTGACCGGCTCGGAGCTGCGGCCACTCACTCAGCCTTCTTTTATTCATAGCTGGATGGCCGTAATTGGCGACTGGTGTTTGATAATTCTCACGTTTGCGCTTGCGATTGCCTTTCCCCATCCCGTGGTCTGGACACTCTGTTTTGTGATGAACGCTCGCCATCAATTGGCGTTAGCGATTCTCATGCACGATGGTTCGCACCGCCGGCTGTTTAAATCTTTCGCGGCCAATGATTTTGTCAGCCAGTTCTTATGTGCGGCCCCGCTGTTTTTTTCCATGTACTCCTATCAGAGACTGCACCTCAAACATCATCGCGCCCCGCTCGCGCCCGATGACCCGGATTTGAGTTTGACCGGCGGCTACCCGGTGTCAAGGGGAAGCCTGGCGCGCAAACTTCTGCGCGATGCCAGCGGGCTCTCCTACATCAAGTTCATTCGCTATTTTGTTTATATGGCGAGAAAACCCAAAACCTTGGATAAGCCCGCCCGCATTGAAAAAGATGCCGGGCCGAGGGAGCTGAAGATGCAGGGGGGTGGCGGAAAGATTTCTTTACCTCTGATCCTAATTTCAATCGTGCTGGCGAACCTTTCCATATGGTTGCCGCTCTTTCTCGTCGGTCACGGTTGGCTTTATTTATTTTTATGGGTGATTCCGGCTGTCACGGCTCTACAGGTGCTGTTGCGGATTCGCGGAATCGCCGAGCATGCGGGGTATCAGGCCAATGAAGACCAGCGCATGAACGCACGTACCGTGCTCAACCCGTTGCAGACTTTTCTTTTCGCGCCTCATAACGTCAACTATCATATCGAGCACCACGTGTACCCGGCGGTACCGTTTCACAATCTGCCAAAATTGCATAGAATCTTGCGCGAGAAAAACCTTTTGCCCGAAGCGAACGTCTATCGTGGATACGGAAAAATTTTGCGCGAACTCACGCGCCGCAATTAGCGGTTAGAAGAGATAGCGCCGGTAGGCAACGGAAGAGATAATCCCCAGTCCCGTCATCGTCGTAAGCAGCCCGGATCCACCGTATGACAGCAGTGGCAGCGGCACACCCACGATCGGCATCAGGCCAATCACCATGCCCATGTTCACAAACATATGCCAAAACATGTAGGACAACACTCCGACGACGAGCAATGCTCCGGTTTTATCCCGCGCTTGCACCGCGATTCGCACGGACATTAAGTAGAGAATCAAAAATAGTCCCAGAGTCGTTACGCTGCCGATGAAGCCGTGTTCCTCGCTCAAGACAGAGAAAATAAAATCGGTATGACGCTCGGGTAAGAACTCGAGCTGCGACTGTGTTCCTTTGCGGAAGCCTTTGCCCAGCACTTTACCGCTGCCGACGGCGATTTTGGATTGAATTGAATTGTAACCGGTGCCGCGTGGATCGCGGCCAGGCGACAAGAACGTAAGCACGCGGTTCTTTTGGTATTCCTTCAAGCCGAAATTCCACACGATGGGGGCTGCGACCACGGCCACGATCGCCGCAAAAATCAAGATCGGGCGTTTTACACCGACAAAAATAAACATGCTTATGGCGATAAAGGCGAGCAGCATGGCGGTGCCCAAGTCCGGCTGTTTCACAGTCAAGACGAGCGGGATCAAAAAGAAAATGGCGGGGATGACGAGCTCGAGAATGCCCATACCTTTGCGTGTGTCGCGATTGGCGAAAATTTTAGCGAAAACCATGACCATGACCAGTTTCATCGTCTCCGACGGTTGATAGCGGAAAAATCCCAAATCCAGCCAGCGCGTCGCGCCGAGCGAAGTCTTGCCGATAAACATCACCGCGACCAACGCGCCTAAATTGAGCCCATAGAGAATGTAGGCGACGCGCGTGAAAATCTTGTAGTCGATGAGCGTGATGAAAAGGTAAATTCCCCAGCCGATGCTTAGCCAAACCAGCTGCATCCAAAACAAATCCATTTTGTCTTTGGAGTAGAGGCCATGTGTGGCGCTGAACAAATTGATCAAGCCGATCAAATTCAAGGCCAAAATTACGAAAGCAAAATTGAGATCGAGGCGGGAAAAGCGATTGCGCTCTTCAACCTGCAGGCCGGTGCTGAGAAAATCCCCTGCCATTTTCATTCCGCCTCCTCGATTACAGAATCCGGAACTGCCTTCGGTGGCGGCGGCGGAGCCGTCTTCCCCTTGGCCTTTTTCTCGCGCGCTTCTTTCATCATTTCGGGATGGTACTTGTTGAAGTACGCCTCCATGATGTCATGCACGACCGGCGCGCCCCCACCGGCGCCCGAGCAGGCGTGTTGTGCCAAAACGGCGACGGTGATCTCAGGATGTTCATAGGGAGCGAAGGCCACGAACCAGCCGTGGTGGCGCAGAAACATGGGCCGGGAATCACAACGCTTGTAAATTTCGTCGGCTGAGAACGAGCGCACTTGCGTCGTGCCGGTTTTGCCGGCCATGTCGACGCCGATCAGCTTCGAGGCACGGGCCGTGCCGCCTTCACCGGCCACCACGTTACGCATGCCCTGTTTCACCGTACGAAAAGTCTCAGGTGTAATGGTCACGCCGAATTCGTTGGTCTGAGTGGCGTCGCGCAGAACTTGCGGTTCAAATTCCTGTACGACTTTGCTGTCTTGATTAAGAATGCGCTTAATCAGCATCGGCTTCACCACTTTGCCTTCTAAACCGATCGCATTGTAGGCCACCGCCATCTGCAATGCCGTGACCAACACAAATCCCTGACCGATCGCATTCGAGAGATTTTCGCCGGGCTGCCATTCCTCACCGAGTTTCTTCAATTTCCATTCTGAGCTGGGAATCAGACCGGAGACTTCGTGGGTCATGGTGATATTGGTTTTCGCTCCGAGTCCCAGCAGTTTGGCATAAGGCGCGATGCGGTCGATGCCGAGTGCGATGCCCATCTTATAAAAAAACACGTTGCTCGAAACTTCGATGGCTTTGACGATGTTGATATTGCCATGGCTGACTCTATGTGACTCGTGATACTCGCGGCGGCCGAATTTCAGCACGCCCGGTGCAAAGACCAACGAAGTGGGGGTCACGACTTTTTCTTGCAACGCCGCCAAGGCTACGATCGGCTTGAACGTCGAGCCCGGTGAAAAGTGATCCTGAATCACTTTGTTGCGCAGCGGGCGAAAGGGATCATTGATCAGCTGCGCCCACACCTGCGGCGGAATTCCGGTGGAGAAGTTGTTGGGATCGTACGAGGGCATGTTCACCCACGCCAAAATCTCTCCGTTGGCTCGCATCACCACCACACCGCCAATGCGTGGACCGATGTGATCGTCGCGCTGCATGGCTTTGTATGCGGCCTCCTGAATGTCTTTGTCGATCGTGAGCACGAGATTGTATCCGGGTACGGCGGGCAGGGGCTTAAAGCCGAAGTAGTTGCTTTTTTCACTCTGCGCTTCGCGCCCGCGCGCATCGACCTCGACGTACGAAATTCCGTCGCGCCCACGAATCGTGGCGTCCCAGGTTTCTTCCAGCCCGCTTTTCCCGATGATGTCACCTTGGTCAAAAGTAAATTTGCCTTGGTAATAATCGTTGTACTTGGGGATCTGCTCTTTTGAAATTTCGCCGACGTAGCCGAAAAGCTGAGCGCCGTTTTCGGCCAAATTGTAAAAGCGCAGAATGTCTTGATTGATATTCAGGCCCGGGAAATCCCAGCGCAAGAGTTTGAGGCGGAAGACTTCCTCGAGAGAAACGTTGTCGCGAATGCGCACTGGGCGAAACGGCCCGTCGCGGCGCTGGCTCTTGCGCACATCTTCCGCAATGCGCCGGCCTGGGATTCCAAGCACTTCGCCAACGGCTTCGCTGGTCTCGTCCAATTTTTTAGCATACTGAGGCGCGATCGACGCGTCGAAGCCTGGCAGGTTGTCGACTAGCACACGATTCTCGCGGTCCAAGAATAATCCCCGCGGCGCCGGCAGTTTGGTTTCTTTGACCCGGTTTTTTTCCGAGAACTGACGCAATTCGGAGCCCTGCAGGATCTGCAAAAACCAAAGGCGGCCCGCAATCAAAAGGCAGCCGATTAAAATCACCCCATAGAGCAGATTGTAGCGCGGCAGAAATTCTTTGGCTTCCTGTTCGGATGTCTGGAGAAAGTCGCTCATCGCGGCCCCACCCGCAAATCACCGCCGGCATCCTGAGCGGCAACTTTGTCGATCCACTGATAAATCCGGTAGAGTGGCACGCTGAATAGCGCGCTCAAACAGCCTGAGATCAGCCAGTCGAAAATAGCCGGGAAAAAAAGCGGATTTTTGTCGAACCAGCGCGAGCAGATCCAAAACAGGATGGGCGCGGCCACCGACGCGACTCCCACCATCAGCATGAAATAAGTCGAGCCGCCCCAGAACACGCGCTCGCGAATGGCAAACAGAATAAGCATCAATGCCAGCGAGTAAACGAGCACCGCTTCAAACGGAAAGGCGGTAAACGGCGCATTGACCGCGCTGAGCAAATAGGTAGTGAGCGTGGCCTCCCAAAGTGGGCGGGTGACGCTGACGTAAACTAAAATTATTAACCAGAACAGCGGCGCTGGAAACCGGCCGAAGAGCAAAAACCAGAGTGAGGTCTGCACCGCCGCCAATCCCACCGCGGTCAGCAGCATCAGGCCCAGCCCGAGTATCCAATACCAAGGGACTTTCACTCTTCGGCTCCCGAAGCGGGCGTGAGATCTTGGTGATTGGCGTTGACCACGATGAATAGCTCTTCCAAATTCAGCGCTTCCACAGCCGGCTTGATATCCACGTCCTGAGTCATGCCGTAACGGCTCTTGTCGACTGAGGCCACAGTTCCGATTGGAAATCCCTTTGGGAAAATATTGAACAGACCCGAGGTCACCACCAGATCGCCGACTTTGACGTCGTCGCTGCGTTTCAAATAGCGCAGCCGACAACCGTCGCGACTCACACCTT
>JAYWAE010000186.1:0-14524 GCA_043782715.1 Pseudobdellovibrionaceae bacterium
TGCCTGCTGCCAAGTACTTCGAAGCCATCGCCATGCAAGACCCGGCTAAGGCCGAAAAGTTTCATGACGAAGTTTTCAGAAACCAAAAGGAACTCAATCAGGATGGCGAAAAGTTCCTGAAGAGTGTGGCCAAAAAAGTGGGCGCCAATTTGGCAAAAGTAGAAAAAGACATCAATTCGGAAGGCGTACAGAAACGCATCGCCGCCGACATGGAAGAGGCCAAGAAATTCGACTTCCAAGGCACTCCCGGCTTCTTGATCAACGGCGTGTCTTTGCGCGGCGCCTACCCAGCTCCCGAATTCAAAAAAATCATCGACAAGCAACTCGCAAGCGCCGGCGGCGCAGCAGCCCCCGAAGGCAAAGCAAACTAGGCCAAATCACACTATTTAAAGCTTAACAGCCCGGTCAACCGGGCTTTTTTTTGGGAATAAGGTGCCTGGAGACTTTCCTAGTCGCAGCATGTTAGCCGCAGCTTCGTCCGGTTGATTCGAAGAACGCATTTCGGGTTCATCCGTCTCCAATAGGTTTCTACAATTTTTAGTTTCGATTTTGCATTCACGATCGCAATGCCAAGAAAAATTTTTGAACCTGATCCTTATGCTCCCTACTTCATAACCGGAAGGTGCATCAATCGCGATTGGTTCGCGCTCGAAATGGAGGACGTCTGGTCGATCTTCGAAGACCATCTCTACATGCTTCATCATGGGTTCGACGTTCGCATTCACTCCTTCCTACTAATGAGCAACCATTTTCACATGATCGCGTCCGCGCCAAATTCAAACCTGTCGATTGGAATGGCCTATTTCATGCGCGAAATAAGCCGATGGCTGACCTTGGAGTCTGGACGAATCAACCAATGTTGGGGACAACGTTTTCACCGCAGCCGAATTGGGACTGAGCGCCAGTTTTTAAATGTGTACAAATACGTCTATCAAAATCCTCTACGCGCTGGGATCTGCCAACGCGTCGAAGATTACCGATTTAGCACGCTTTCAGTTTTACTTGGCCGGCGACAGTCTTCGATTACGTTGCAGCCCGATGATTGGTTGTTTTCTGGAAATATCGAGGACAATCTTGAATGGCTAAACCAACAGCCAGAATCCGACGATCTTGAATCCATTCGGCGGGCCTTACGGCGGCGAGAGTTCAAACTCCCGAATACCCGAGGACCCAAACTAAACTCTCTTGAATATCGCGCATTTTAATTTGCGTACCGCGACAAGGTTGGTTACCAGGCACCTTTTCTATTCGCGGTAGAAAGAGAGTTGCTGTTCGAAGGCGGCGCCGGGGCCTTGCTCGAAGCGGATTAGGATATTGTTCTTACCGGCTTGCAGGGGAATAAAGTCGGTAGTCAGTCCGCGTGATTGCAGTGTGAACACGGTTGCCGCGTAGCCGTTGGTTAAATTGCGCACGCTTACCGTATCCACATCAGAATCGGTCGCGCCGCAGGGACGCCCGGTGATACGAATCCAGCGCAGGCCCGTCGCTTGCTCCGACTCATCGCTCTTGTCCCAGCACGCCACTTTGATCTCACCCATTTCGATCGGCTCGTTCACCTTCACTGCCGGCGCAAAGACCCCAGGCAAGTTATTCGGCAGCTGCGAAGGTATTGAGGCCGGCAAACGCACTAGCGCCGTCAAAGTATCTTGGTCCACCTCTTCGGGGCGGGTGGAGAAGATAAAGCTCCAAAACACCCACGTCGACCCGAGCAGGCCAACGAGCGCGATTTTGAGCATGGCATAGCGAACTTGGTGCCGATCCATACATCACTGATCGGAAGCGGCAGCACCTGCCTGCACTTAGACCAGTCAAAATTTAGGCGATAGGATTGAACTTCTCACTCTGAGGCGCGGACGATTCCGCATTCGCGTAATTCGACTACCGCACACCAACCCGAGCCATCTCAAAATAGAACAAAGGCGGACGAGCGGTCTCGATTGCATTTTGAGTCGCAACAACGGTGGGGGTGGAGATGTTTAACTCGCTAAAGTGTGTTAAAAGGTTAGAAGAGGTCGGAGTTTCGCGCGAGCAAGCCGAAACCCACGTGCAAATCATGAGCGAATTGATTGAGACCAATTTGGTGACGTCGCAAGAGTTCAAAGAAGAGGGCCTATTACTACGCCATGAGTTCCAAACTCAAATGGGTGAGCTACGCTCAGAGCTCAAAACTGAAATGGTCGAATTGCGAACCGAACTCAAAACCGAAATCGCCGAACTACGAACCGAACTCAAAACCGAAATCGCCGGCCTGCGCGGTGAGATTAATGATGTCCGCAGCGACATCGTCAAATCCGAATACCGTCAAACCATCAAGCTAGGCGCGATGATGTCCATTGGTATGAGTCTAATGGTTGCCGTGATCAAACTGACTTAATCCGACCAAGCAAGCCCGACCAGAAAGAGATTCTGCTGGACGGCTGGTCCCTCTTTTTTGGCATCGATCGAACCCGAAAGGCTCATCGAAATGCTCTTCGTCATTTGGCGGGTGCCCACTAACTGATAAAGTCCGTCATACTGCTTGTACAACCCCGAAACCCGTACACGGCTCGTCAGCGGATACCCACAGGTGTACGTGACCTCTGCCGGCTTCGAAACAATACCGGTCATCTGCGCCTGCACTTTGGTTTCGATGTCGTACGGATTGTCGAGCGTGGCTTCCATGAACGGTCCCGCAAGCGAGTACTTCCATTTAATTTTGTAGCTCTTGCTCAACTTAACATCGACGTTGCTGAGCCGGTCTTTGAGCTCGTACACCGGGCGTACCGCGGGGTCATTTTTGGCCCAATCGTCGAAATGGTATTCGACCAAACGCCGGGCCATGTACTCGCCAAATTGCCGCTGGTACTTTTGATACTCGAGTACAGTCACGTTTTGATTGTTGTAATAGGTGTAATCGTCGTTGCGCCCAGGCGAGTTGCGTACCTGCTCAGCGGTCGTGACGCCGAAGCGATATTGGTACTGTTGCTGAAATTCCTTCGAAAGCTTTTCGTTGAAGATAATCTCTTTGATCGGCTTGCTGTTGGATTTTGGCTTTTCCAGCATGACCATTTCGATATCGCGTTTGTTTTTCTCTTCCACCACATTGAACAAATAGCCATGGTGGGCGCCGAAAGGTGCGCGCACTTCGCCGTCGTCGGCATGCGCCGCAAGCGCTAGTAAACAGAGGGCGACAATCGCGCTGCGAAGCACCTTTAAGCCTCCTAATTGGACTTTCAAATCATATCATAAATATCTGATTTCCTTTGACTTCGTCCCGCCTTGAGACATTTATTGGGTATGACTCTAAAGGCTCGAAATGACATCCATTTGGCCCGCCGGATTTGGCACTTTTGCGGCGTCATGTTTATTTTCGCTCTCTATCAAACTTTGACTGAACCTAGACGTTCGTTTGTCGCGGTAACCGTTTGCTCGACCATCCTCCTGATTGATATATGCCGTCTTTACCTCCCTGGCATGAACCGCGTGTTGATGTTGCTGTTCCGCCCGTTCATGCGTGAGAACGAGCGCAAGCGTCTCGCGGGCCTCGGCTACATGATGGCCGGCCTGCTGATTATCATTTTGATTTTTCCGCCGGTGGTCGTTTCCTTAGCGCTGCTCTTTCTCGCGGTAGCCGATCCCGTGGCGAGCTACTTCGGCATTCGCTTCGGCAAAGACAAACTGATCGGCGAGAAAAGCGTGCAGGGCAGCTTGGCCGCCTTCATTTCATGTTTTCTGCTGTCGCTGATTTATTTTTACGCCATGAACTTGATGCACGAGCGCATGTTCATCGTCTGCTTGCTCTCGGCCCTGATCGGCGCGTTTGCCGAGCTGGTGCCGGTGTTCAAGTTGGATGACAATTTTGTTTTTCCTGTGGTCAGCTCGACGCTGCTCACAGGCCTGTTTTATCTTTTCGGAGGATTGTGATGCGTAAATGGTGCCTTCTTCTCGCCCTGCTCGCCCTCAATCGCGTGTACGCCGCCGAGAGCAAATTCAGCCGTGAGGCGATGCAACTCGCCACTCTCCACTTCAACCGCGACGGCAAACGGCTGATCGAGTTCGGTTCTCCCGAGCACGAGCTGATGCGAGCTGCACTAGTCAAAGTCCACGCCGAGCAAGGGTTGAGTCCGGAACCCGCGCCGTTCGCAATCCTGGAGTTTCATTCCACGTTGCTCAAGATGGGCGCGCGTGATGAAGTCTACGACAAGCAGGTGCAAGCCTTCATTACGCTGGTCGCGGGTTGTGCTCCCACCAAAGCCGGTAAAGGCAGCCGATACACTCTCGACAATGCTTGCACTTCGCAATCGGCGCAAGCCCTGGTAGGGATGGGCTTTGCCACTTTCGAAGGCGAGTTTCGCAAAGCCACCCCCGAGATGGGAGCCGACTCGCTTGTGCTCGAGCTCACCCATCGCCGCAAAGCGGACCTGCGCTACTTCACCTCCCGTCTCGAAGTACTAAAGGATGTGAAGGCGCTGTTCGGCGAGAATTTGAAAAAGGCGGACGCCCGCGGCAAGAATGCCACCACCGGCCTGCTCGACAGCGACGGCAAAGCCGCACTCACCGCGCCCTTCCGGTTGCAGTATCAGAAGGGTAAAGAGTATATCTTGATGCGAATGACGCCGGTAAAAAAAGGCACGGGCTACGACGTCAACATCTCCGACGTGTCCAAATCCGAACACCGTTTCAACACCGTAGGAGAGGATCGTGGTTGAACCGCAAATCAAATCCGAACATACGCCTCATCGCCGTGTCGGCATGCACATTTACGTTCTGCCGAATCTGCTGACCACGTTGAACATGTTCTTCGGCTTCTTCGCGATCATTTATTCGATCAACGGCAACTTCACGTGGGCGGCGTACGCCATCGTGATCGGCGCGGTGTTCGATCAGCTCGACGGCCGCGTCGCACGCGCCACCAACTCGGTTTCCAAATTCGGCGCCGAGTACGATTCGCTCTCCGACCTAATCACCTTCGGATTGGCGCCGGGACTCTTGCTCTTCCTCTGGTCGCTCGAACCCTTCGGCCGCGTCGGCTGGCTGGCGAGTTTCTTTTACGTCGCGTGCGGTGCGCTCCGCCTGGCGCGCTTCAACGTGCAAGCGTCGTCGCTCGAGAAAGCCTATTTCCAAGGACTGCCCATTCCGATGGCAGCCGGCATTGTCGCCTCGAGCGTTTTGGCATTTGAGGATTTGGAACTCGATGCCGCGCGCTCGTGGATACTGCTGGCGATGACGGTGTTGCTCGGGCTCGTCATGGTCTCGAATTTCCGCTACCGCAGCTTCAAGGACCTCGACTTCCGCCACCGCCTGCCGTTCCGTTACCTGGTGATCGGAGTGGGCCTACTCGCCGCCGTCGCCATCCGCCCCGAGACCGCACTCTTCGTCGTGTTCCTCACCTACGCCACACTCGGCGCGGTCTTTGGCATCTGGCGCCTGCGCATCAAGCGCCCGCGCATCTCACGTGCATTCTCAGCACGCCCGGATGAAGACTTGCTCGAGGAAGTAGAAGATGACGAAACGACCAATTAACACCGGCATCGTCGGCGCCACCGGCATGGTGGGCGAAGTTTTTCTGCAATTGTTGAATGAAAGAAAATTCCCCGTCGGAGAATTGCGCCTTTTTGCCAGCGAACGTTCCGCCGGCGCCACCCGGAAATTCAACGGCAAAGACCTCGCGCTCGCGCAGCTAAGCCCCGGCTGCTTCAAAGGCCTCGATCTCGTGTTTTTCTCCTCGGGAGATGACATCTCCAAAGAATGGGGTCCACGCGCAGTCGCGGACGGTGCCTTTGCTGTCGACAACTCAGCCGCTTACCGCATGAGCGAGGCGCACGCCCTGGTCGTGCCGGAAGTGAACGGCGACATTTTGCCCAAGCCCGGCCAGCCGGCGCTGATCGCCAATCCCAATTGCTCGACCATTCAACTCGTACTTGCGCTTGCACCTTTGCAACGTGATTTTGGCATTGAGAGTGTTCACGTCGCCACTTACCAAGCGGTCAGCGGCGCCGGCCGCGCGGGACAAGAAGAACTCGCCGAGCAAATCAAAAATTGGTCACCTGAAAGAGCGCCGAGCGGAGCCAAAACTTTTCCGCATCCGATCGCCCTCAACGTCATTCCCGAAATTGGGTCCTTCCAGGACAACGGTTTTTGCACGGAGGAAACCAAAATCATTCGCGAGAGCAAAAAAATCCTACGCACGAAAGACGTCCGCATCAGCGCCATGGTGGCGCGCGTGCCGGTATGGAATTCACATTCGGAAGCCGTGTGGGTGCGCGTGAAAAAGTCCGCTACCCGCGAGCAGATCCTCGCCAGCCTCAAGACCCAACCCGGATTAAGAATCGATGACAACCTGGTGAAGCATCTCTACCCGCTCGCCACGGAAGTCAGCGGCAAAGACGACGTATCCGTCGGCCGCATCCACCAGGACCTCGACGACCCGAACACTTGGCTGATGTGGATCGTGGGCGACAATCTACGCAAGGGCGCCGCCCTCAACGGACTGCAAATCGCCGAGAGGATTTTTGACTTAAAGATCCGTCCATGATGCAATTTGAGGATGCGATTCTCCATCCTTAGTTTAGCGCTACTCTTCACGACCAACGTCTGGGCCGCGATTTCCGTCACTGGGATTTCCGGCGCGTCGAGTGTCAATCTTTCCGGAACCCCGACAATGTTCGGGGCGCTCGGCGGCGCCGAGTGTGGGAATGATGTGGCCAATTCTGCCACGAGGACCTGCGATAGCTGCCGAACGGCATCTGTCGTGCCGAATTGCACCGCTACGGCTCCGCTCTGCGTCTGCAGCGAGACGCGCATCCATGCCAATCTGCAGGCACACATCACCCTGAAAAAAGACACCGCCGATGTCGGCGACGCCAAAGTGATGATTCAGCCGGCTGCTACTGGGACCACCACGGCCGCAGGGACGGTTTTAACTCTCACTTCGGCCGCCAACGGCGGAAACTCCGTCGACTTTACCTGGGGCCAAATCTGCAACGCCTTGGACAACACGCACAGCACTTGTGGCGCGGGCATGGGCAGCTTTACCGGCACCCTAACGATCTGGATTGATAAGAACAACGACAACGCCGTCACCACCGACGAGCCGCAAACGACTGTGAGCGTTCGGGTCATCAATCCAGATTCTGCAGAGGCCGTCTTTGGCGCCACCGGTTCGGATGGCATCGGCGCTTTCACGGCATTCCCAGGTGACGGGAAAGTTTTCATCGAAAACACCAAAGCCGGAAGTGGATTTCCCAACCTCGCGGGCGGCAGTATCGCCACTAGCTTGCGAGTCTTCATAGACGACGCCAAGCTCGACAACGCTTATCCGAAGGGCCTGACGTTGAGTCCTGGCTCGGACGATTTAGGTATCGATTCCACCACCAACGAACTCACCGCACACACGGTCAAAAATCTAGAAAACGGTAAGGTCTATTTCTTCCGCATCGCCATCGTCGACAATGCCGGCAATGTCCTGCAGTACTTTCCGCCCTACACCGGTAACGATCCCACCTGCAACGACGGTACGGGTACCAACTGTCCGTACGCCGCCACGCCTGACCAAGTGCTCGGCCTACTCAGCAAAGACGTCAATTGCTTCATCGCCACCGCCGCCTACGGCTCGACGATGGAACCGAAGCTGCAAACTTTCCGCGACTTTCGTTACAAAATTTTGCTGCGCCACGAATGGGGCATTCGCTTCGTCAAGTGGTATTACAATTACGGCCCCAAGGCCGCGCAATTCATCTTCGACAAACCCGCGCTACGCGCAGTGGCCCGTGGCCTGCTCTGGCCCGTGTTCGGCTTCACTTGGATGTCGCTGCGCTTGGGTTTGGTCCCGGCTGCGCTTCTCTTTCTGATGCTATTCACAGCTTTGACAATTCCGCTTTGGCTCAGCTTCAGGAGATCAACCCCGCGTGTTTAGCCGTTTGGCATTCCTAATTTCAATTTGCCTTACTTTGAGCACGCTGGCCCAGCCCGCCCGCGCCGCTTTGCCAACCGACGAACAAAGCATCGAGAGCGATCTCGAAGAAGACGACGGCAGCGCAACCCCGAGCGCAGCAAGACCCGACCCCATAATTGGTGATGAGCTTCCCGCGAGCGAGATCAAGCCCGCGCAAGAGGTGCCGCTCACCCCTCCCGCAGCCGAAGTACAACCCAACTATCGGCGCAGGAATGACACTGCGGAAAGCTATCGCCCGTCGGGCAGCTCAGGCGAAAAAGTCTTCGATTGGAGCAAGCACCAGGGCGAAACCGAAGTGAAGCACCCCTTTGCCGAAAAGGGTTTGATCAAGATCGGCAAAGACAAAACCTACTACTACAAAATCAAAGAAAGCGACCAAACTCGTGCCGCCTCTTTTCACGTCGGACCTTTTAACCCGGTCAAACTGGGCAATCCCGAGACCGGCGCCACCTTTGACCAAAACTACGATCAGAGTCAGAACCCGGCACTCGTGTTTGAATACGAATGGCAGGGCTGGAACAACCCGTTAGGCAAATTCGGCATCCGCGCCGGCACCGGACTTTTCGTGGCTCAAGGGCACGGTCACTTCGTGCATACCAATTTGAATCCGGGCAAAACCCCGCGCGAGCAATTTACCTTCCTCGCCCTACCCAACTCACTCGGCGCTGTTTACCGCATGCAGCTCTGGCACCGCCAACTCGTCGTGCCCTACGCCGAGGGCGGCGGACTGGCCTGGACATTCTCTGAACTGCGCGATGACGACAAAGGCCCCAAATTCGGCGGCGCACTCGGCGCTTACGCCGCAGCAGGCTTCGCCTTCAACCTCACTTATTTTGATTATTTAACGCGCATCCAGCTCGACCGCGAGTACGGCATCAACGCCTGCTACCTGACGCTCGAATACCGGCATGTGTTTTCTTTTTCAAAATTCGACTTCGAGTCGGATTTCATCAACGGCGGCTTTTTAATGGAGTATTAGTACTCCATGCGCAAAATCCGCCTACTCCTCTCTTACGACGGCACCGAGTTCAACGGCTGGCAACGCCAAGCCGGCGGCATCCCAACTGTGCAAGGCGCCGTCGAGCATGTTCTGACACAAATTTACTCCGAGAAGATCAACGTGATCGGCAGCGGCCGCACCGACGCGGGCACCCACGCCGTGGGCCAAGTCTGCCACTACGACGCACCCAAAATTTTAGTGAAGGAAGAGCGCCTATTGCGCGCCCTCAACTCGCTGCTGCCCGACTCGATCGCAGTCAAAGCCGCCTACCTCGCCCCCGAAGAGTTCCATGCCCTAGCCAGCGCGCGCCGAAAAACTTACATCTATCGCGTTTGGAACCACCCCGTGCGCTCTCCCCTTTGGAACAAACGCGCCCTGTGGGTGCCAAAACCACTTGATTTGACCTACCTCAACAGCCTGTCCGGTAGAATTATAGGCACTAAGGATTTTAAAAGCTTTCAGACTTCGGGCACCCCGGTGAAGACCACGGTCCGCACCGTCGATATCTGCCAGTGGACGGCCAAAACCCCGCATTTGCTAGAATTCCGCATCCGCGGCAACGGCTTCCTCAAGCAGATGGTGCGCAACCTCGTGGGAACACTACTCTATTTGGAACGCAACCGAGCCGCTCAGGGAGCCCATCTCAACCAGCTACAGGACATATTCGACGCGCGCGACCGGCAGGCGGCCAAAACCACCGTCGCCGCCCACGGCCTCTATCTTTACAAAGTCGAATACCCAGCCGCGCTTGACAACAAGTGCCGAAAACTTTAAGACTTTTGGTTCTTTAACTGAGGAAATTAATAATGAAAACGTACAACGCCAAGCCGGGCGAAATCGATCAAAAATGGTACCTCGTCGACGCCGACGGCAAAACTCTGGGCCGTATCGCCACTCACATCGCGCAGATTTTGCGTGGCAAAAACAAGCCGACTTTTACTCCGCACATCGACACCGGTGACTTCGTAGTGGTGATCAATTCCGAAAAGGTCAAAATGAGCGGCAACAAGTGGATTGATGAGAAATTCTATTCGCACTCTCGCTTCTTCGGTTCACTCAAAGAGTTGAGCGCCGCTCAATTGCTCGAGAAAGACCCCGCAATGGTCATTCAAGAAGCCGTCGCCGGTATGCTGCCGAAAAACAAGTTGTCCAAGCGCCTGATTCTCAAGCTCAAGGCTTACAAAGGCGCCGCTCACCCGCATGCTGCACAACAACCCGAAACTCTGACCTTCAAGGATTAACAGATGGCCAAAGAGCAAGTTTTCTACGCAACCGGACGCCGTAAGACCAGCGCTGCCCGCGTGTTTCTGAAAAGCGGAACCGGCAAAGTCACCGTCAACGGCAAAACCCTCGACGCCTACATGCCGACGCCCACCGCGCGCATGACCGTCTTGCTACCGTTTTCGCTCACCGACACCCGTAACCAATTCGATGCCCGCGTGACGGTCATCGGTGGCGGCGTGACAGGACAAAGTGAAGCCATCCGCCATGGAATGTCTCGCGCCTTGATCACCGTGAAACCCGAACTCCGCGGCGTACTTAAAAAAGCCGGCCTGCTGACCCGCGATTCGCGCATGGTCGAACGCAAAAAGTACGGCAAACACGGCGCCCGCCGCAGCACTCAGTTCTCAAAACGGTAACTGCGAACGGAAGGGGTACGGAGTACCTTTTCCATTCGCATATGCGAACTCACAAAGCCTCGGTTTACACCGGGGCTTTTGTGTTTCCGGGGCCCTAACTTTGCAACCTTGAAAAGGATGAGAATTTTCAGCGTCCTTACGGCGCTTATTTTGGCGCTGGCGCCCTTTTATACGGTCGCGGGGAACAAAAACCGGCAGATCGTAAAGTCGTTCGCCGACTTGCGCGACACGCCTTTGGCTCAGGTCAAGTGCGCGGCCGATCTGAAGCCCCGTCCCCCCGCCATTAAAACTGGCCCCAACGGGCTTCCACTTTTCAATGAAAATTCCAAGCTCTTCTCGGCGCAACCAAGCGCGAGCGTGTATGGCCAAGATGCACTGCTGCTCGGCCAGATCGTCAAGCGTGTGAAGCTCGGCACAGCCGAGTCGCCGCGTCCCACGCACTGGAAAACTGTTTTCTACAATGTCAAAAATCTAGTTATGCGCGTCGGCCGCTCTGAGCGCGGCGACACCAGACCCCCCAAACCGGTGGTGCCGTTGCACCAAGAACTGAAGTCGCCGGAGCAAATCGACTGGCAGAGAAACCTGCTGTCACAGGCGGCTTTCAATCAAGCCGTACTGGTTGAAGTGGCAAGCGGCGATGATCTGAAAGAGTTTTTTACCGATGCGCGCTTCAAAATGCAGTATGAAGATTTTCTCGTCGAGGGCAACGACATTAACCGCATCGACCTCGGAATGGTGGCGCAGAAAGGCGTGCGCTTCGAAGCCGTTTACGTGTCCTACAAAAACGTAAAATGGAAAGATCCGGTGGATGGAGTGATCGACCCGGTGTTTCCACGCGATCTCCCCGTTATGTTTCTAGTCGACATCGCCACCGGCGAGATCGTCCTGATCACCGTAGGTAAACATGGCAAATCCCAGCTCGATCGCGGCGGTGACAAGAAGAGCCGTATCTGGCGCGAGTCCGAATTCGGCGCCTCCGATCAAATCGTGCGCCAGCTGCTCGCAGAATACGGAGAAGAGGTCCGCATCATAGAAGGCGGCGATTACAATGTCGAAACACGAGGAACCGAATCGGACTGCATGACCGGCATGAAAAAGATCATGCGTTCCGTGTTTGATCTCACACCCGATCCGACTCCGGCCGGCCAGCGCATCACGGAGACTTATCACCCGAAGAACGGCCCCACACTTTTGTCACAGCTGGATGACGCCTTTGTCACTAAGGGCTTGTTCAGCCGCATTCTCGGCGCACGCGTGATCCGCTATCGCAGCTCGCGGCAAAGTCCGACCGGCACGGTCCTCCCTTATGCGCAGTCGTTCGATCAGCGCAGCCAGCAGCCGAGCGATCACTTGCCGATTGAAGTTGAAATAGACATTGCGCCCTAAATGCTAAAAACCGCGATTGAAATTCTAAAACCTACCCGCAGACTTTGGCGTAGCTCTGAAGAAATTTATTCGCCAACACCTCGTCGTCTCCGAGATAGCCGATGCTCAGGCGCAAAATCCCCTGCGATAAGCCCATCTGCGACCGCGCCTCTTCGGGAATCTCACTCGATGTGCTGACCGAGGGGCAACTCATGAGAGTGCGCGAAAATCCAAGCGACACGGCGTAGAGGCCGAATTTTTCTTGCTGCAGAAGATGCGCCAGCGCCAGCGCCCGCTCCGAAGTCTTGCAGTCCACGGCCATCATTCCGCCTGCGCCATACTTGTTGGCAAACATCCGGAGGATCAATTCACGGTCTGGATGGGACCGGAGGCCGGGGTAGACCAACGGAATTCCGTGTTCCACTAACTTGCCCGCCAGGTAGTCCGCGCTTTTACCGTGCGCAATCATGCGCGCGCCCAAGTGATCGAGCCGCGTGTAGAGCTTATGCGCGATCTGCGCATCCATCACTGGACCGGTCAACATGACTACACCTTGATTGACGTCGACCAGCTGATTGATGAAGTCCTGCGATCCGACAATCGCCCCTGCCATGAGGTCGCTCGATCCCGAAATATACTTCGTGCAAGAATGAATGACGACGTCCGCCCCAAAACGCGCGGGCGTTACGATAAGCGGAGTGAATGTGTTGTCGACGACCAGCTTGGCACCGTGCTGTTTCGCGATAGCCGAGAGGGCCTGCAAATCTGCGATTCTAAGCAGTGGGTTGCTCATGGTCTCGCAATAAACTATTTTTGTACGTTCATTAACGGCGGCCGCGACGGCCTTCAAGTCTCCCGTGTCGACGAACGTGACCTCAATTCCAATCTTGGGCAAAATGCTGAGGAAGAGTGCGTAGGTGCCGCCATAGACCGTTCGCGCCGACACCAGGTGGCCACCATCGGGCATCAACTGCCGGATGGTGCTGTAAATCGCCGCCATTCCACTGGCTACGCCTAGTCCCGCTTCCATTTCTTCCATGGCCGCGAGCTTCTCGCCAAATGCTTTCACGGTTGGATTGGAGTGGCGGCTGTAGAGGTAGCAGCCCTGAAGTTCGCCGCGAAAAGCCTTCTCCATGTCGGCCGGATTCATAAAGGTCGAAGTCGCGGAAACGTCGACGACCGGAACCACGCCGCCCTGTTCTCCAAAATGCTGAACGTCACGCATATGCTGAGTAAGGTCTTTCATGTGCGCAACCTAGCACCTGGATAAACCCTTTGCGCGTGAAATTAATATAGTGGTTCTTCTAGGCCGCAATCAGACGGTGGAGCCTCACAGACGAAACTTCAATTCTTCGCGTTCCTCGTTTAAACTCCAGGTATGAAAATCATCTCCGCTTCAGCCGTTTTCGCCTTTTCTCTTTTTGGCTGCGCCTCTCCGGCCGTTCACTCTCAGCCTGTCGCGGCTCCGGAAGTTCCCGCGCTAGAAGTGGATGCGCGCACGGGCCTGACCTGGAACCAGTCCATTCCAGGCCTGGAGACGGCCTCAACTGCCGGCGACGAGCTGATCCTCGTGCGTGTCGACCCCATGCAGGCGCCGCTAGTGCTACTCAATCCGCCGGCAACACTGGGCCGTTCGGCCGGCGAGAACGCCGCTGCGAACGGGCTGGCACTCGCGATCAACGCCGCCATGTTCGGCACCGACTATCAAACTAGTATTGGTTACATGCGCAACTATCAGACGGTCAACAATGCCCACTATGCCAGGAGGCTCAAGGGTTACCTACTTTTCAATCCCAAAAGTTCAAAGCTGCCGCCCGTGAAAGTGGCAGACAGAGATGACAAGAATTATGCGACGGTTTTTCAAACCCATCGCATGTGGACACAAGCAGATGGAATTTTATGGAACAAAGGGGCGCACTCCTACTTCCAAGTGGCGCTGGTGGGAGTGGACGATCAAAATCGCGCATTGTTCTTCTACCATCCAGCGACGATCGACGTGCACGATCTGGTTGAAAGCATCCTCAATCTCAATCTCGGCTTGCAAGGTTTGCTTTATCTCGACGGCGGCCACCACGGCGTGTTGCACCTCTCACCTGAATTGGGCGCGAGCTACAATGATGGGATGCCACTACCGAACATTCTTGGAGTCAAAGCGCCCGCGGCTCAGTAAAACCGCGCCCTAGGGAATTAGGGGGTTCGCCACATATTTTTCTACCAGCGTGCGCAACGCTTTGGCTGCGGGAGCTTGATTCTCATTCACTAGATTTCGGCCGCCCGGACCTTTCGTGCTGCGTTCGACGTCGAGAATGGTGACCTCAACCGAGCCCTCATAGGCTCTTAAATATCCAGCTTGGCTTCCCAGCGCGGTGGCACTGCCAAGTTGAATGAGAATGATTCCGGTGGCGGAGTTTGAAATCAAACCCAGGACATTGCCCATTTCGGCTTTGGTCAGCGGGGTTTCACTCACAGCATGGGTGACCGGCGGGCAACAAGTGCGCTCAGTGTGCTCGACTGTTCCGTCCATGTGAATCGCAAACCTGCTGCCGACAATCTGACTGCTGTTGAAAAAATCCACTACAACCGGCG
>JAYWAE010000187.1:0-5424 GCA_043782715.1 Pseudobdellovibrionaceae bacterium
GCTGCCTTCGCGCACGCTCGATCAGTTCTCTTTCGAACACGGCGTGCGCATTGAGCATTACACCTACTCGCACCCCAGTGATTTCTTGCGCCAAATGGCCAATGCCGATGGCAAGATCGATCTGATTTGCACGAGCTCGCTGCTGGTGCGCAGCCTGGTGCACAGCCGGTGGTTGCGCAAATCCGACTTCGCCTCACTCCCGAACATGAAACTCATCGCGGTGGACTTCACGCATCTACCCTATGATCCGGAGTCCCAATACACGGTGCCGCTGTTCTGGAACCTCTACGGTTTTTTCGGTAAAGGAGCCCTGCCGAAGGTCACAACCTGGAAACAGACTTGGACGAAGCAGACCCTTTCGCTCTGGGGTGAAGAGCTGAACATTCTGCATTTGATGAACAGTTTGCACCTCAACGCCGAGGAACGGATCACGGAAGACCAAACCAACGAGGGCATCGCCCTTTCGTTTAAAAAATTCGCCAAGGACACCGTGCAGTTTCTCAAACCCGATAGCGCGCCGATTTCGGCCGAGGCTATGACCGCAAAGGCGGACTGGATTCAGCTGCCTCTAGGCCGTGTCGCCCGCCTGCTCGGGAAGGATTCGCCCTACCGTTTCTGGTTACCGGAGGACGGCGCGACCATAGAAGTCGGTGTTCTGGCGATCGGTGAGCGTGCGGCGCAGCCTGAATTGGCGCGCCTGTTGATCAACGAGTTGCTCTCGACCTCTGAAGCTTTGCAAACCCACAATCAGCTCGACACCGGCGTGGTGCACGCTTCAATGAATGGGATTTCTTCGATCACCGAGCTGCAAAAGCCCGAGGCGCTACGCCAGTTCCCGCTCAACCGACTGCGCTTTCCGGATTTGGATGTGCAGGTTCTGCCCAGCTTTCAAAAGGCTTTTGATGAGTCCGCGGAATCTGAATAGATTGTTACAGCGCCGAAAGCGGAACCCGTGCTTTGTAGCGCAGGGATGGGTCGAGCGCGCTGCCGACTGACGTCTGACCGTAGATTTCAATCCATAAATCGTAAGCCGAACGGCCGCCCTGCCCGTTGGCAAGCCCCGTGCGGTTGGTGGTGTCACCCGATGTGAGCGGCGCTAGGTTCACGTACACTAAAAACCGCCCGTTGATGCAGCGGCTGTTGCCGTTGGCTGTGCCTGCGACTGGCATTCCGGAATCGCGCACGATGGCGCCATTCAACCACAGCTCCCAGCGCACGGTGTTGACCGGATACCCGCCTTCATTGCAATCGCCGCCGATATTGAATTCGCTCAAGGCCGGAGGCACGCCATATTCGCCGGCGGCACCGACGTGCGGAGTGATGTTGAGGTTCGCGGATTTGGCGGTGATGCACGAGGGAGTGTCGCAAACGACTGAGGAAAAACTCAGATCGGCCTTTTTCGGGTCCGCATAATTGCCGCAGTTGTTGAACTGAGTCAACATGCCGGCGGTGAGCAAAACGGCCGCGAAGGTGCGCACTTGCCAGGGCATTTTCAGTTTTTCTTTTTGCGCAGGTTGCATCGGGACTGGGTCCTCCGCTCTTATATCTGTATCGACTTGAGTCTAGACAAACTTTAGCGTCCCGATGCGGGAAAATGGCCCTGCGAACATATCCTAAGGCACTTGCGCGACACCGTCTCAAAATGAGCCGATTGACCGGAACCTTCTTTTCCTACACTCTCCGGAAATGCTGAAGTCAGGGACCTGCCTGCTGCTAATAGCTCTGAATGTTTCTGCAGCCGCAGAGTCCTTTCGCTTTCACCTTTTGGCCGAGCCGCACTCTTTGGATCCGCAGTCGGCTTCGAGCAACAGCGGCAATTATTTTTTTCATAATATCTTTCGTGGCCTCTTTCGCTTTCATAGCCGCCGTGGGTTGATTCCCGAGGGCGCCAAGGCTTGCGTGCGCGGCAAACTCAAGCTGACCTGTACCCTCAACAGCGCCCACCACTGGAGCAATGGCGCGCCGATCGTCAGCGAGGATTATTTGCGCGCTTTTCGCCGCTTGGCTGACCCGGGCCTAAAGAGCCCACAGACGGAATTGTTGCTGAATCTGAAGAACGCACGCAAAATTTTAGCCGGCGAATTGCCAGCGGACCGTTTGGGCGTGACCGCAGTTTCGAAAACGGTTCTACGTTTTGACTTCGAAGAAGAAGACCCTGAGTTTGAATACCGGCTGATCAACGTCGCAGCTGCTCCGATGCCTAAGTCGGGAATTCCGAAGCGTGAAGGGGCAGCTACACTTGTGACCAGCGGTCCGTATAAAATCAAAGAGTGGAAACCTGGCCAGCGCATTGAGCTGGTGCCCAACCCGAACTACGGATTGCCCGCCGCCGCAGATCGTCCGGACCTCGAGGCTTTGATCGTCGAAAATGACTCCACCGCTCTCCGACTTTACGAGACCGGCCGTTTGAATTTTCTGCGCCGCCGGAGCTATAGCGATATTCCGCGCTACAAAGACAGTCCGGAATACCATCAGTTCCAAGTCGCGCGCTTCGATTACATAGGTTTTGCGGGGCCGCTCAAAGACAACGCGGCCTTGCGCGAGGCGCTGGCGACATCGATCGATTTCGCCACCTATAAAAACCTCGTCGACAACAAAGGTTTACCCGGCTGCCCGACTTTGCCGGCGCGTTTGATGGATCGCCAGCCATGCCTGAGGTTCAATGCCGTAGGAGCTAAAGCGGCGCTGGCCAAGGCAGGCCCCCTGCCTAAGCTCGAGTTTTATTTCAGCCGTATGGGTGGCGACGACATCGCCCAAACGGTGGAGTGGATCCAGGGGCAGTGGAAGAAGAACTTGGATGTGCGCGTGGAACTCAATGGCGAGGAGCAGGTCGTTTACCTGCAGCATCTGCGCAGCAAGCCGCCCGCCATCTTCCGCAAAGGGGCTGGTCTGGACCGCCCGACGTGCTTGGCGGCACTCGAGATTTTCACCCGTGCGGATCCCGAAAATTACCTGCGCCTGCAAGACGATGAGTTTGAAAGGCTCGTCAAGACCTTGAGCGCGGCGAAGGGCGAGGGTGAAAGAAAGACCGCGTGCCGCAAAGCCGTCGAACGTCTGATGGCTGGGTATCGTTTGATTCCTTTGGGCGAAATGTACTTTAGCATTTTGGCTAAAGTACACTTTCAAGGCTGGGACCTCAACGAGCTGAATCAACTGGATTTGACGGACTTGCGCGACTCGCAAACCCACTAAGGTCCAGAGCGCCTCAAGAACGTACTCCCGAACTCCGATGAGAGGGTATCTCTAATCAGGAGTTTTGAAACGATGGCAAAAGAAAAAGTCGGCGCCCCCGCAGCACCTGCAGCGAACAATGTGGTCGCAATCGGCAGCACCACCTGCTGCGTGGAAAAATGCACCAAAAAATCAGACAAGATGAATTTCTGCGGCGAGCACTTCATGTGGTTCAAAGAAGGCCTTGTGACCAAAAAGGGCGTTCGCCCCATGGACTTCGATAAGAAGTACCAAGCGTTCATGGTCCGCAGTAAAAAAGCAGGATAAACGCCGGGGGCTCGCGCAGAGTGCCTTTTAAAAGTGGGCTCCGAAGGCTAGAAACAGCCCCAGAGAGACTACGAAGGTTTTAAATGCGAAGAGGAGGAGCGATTGCATGCTCCTCCTTTCGTCTTTTTGGACCCCTGCCTTGAGTTTTAACGGGGCCTTTGTTAGCTTCGGCGCCATGTCAAGAACCGGCGCCTTTGTTATTTCTGGAAGCGGCAGTGGGATCGGCCTCGCCATCGCCCGCCGCCTTGTGCACGACGGCCACTCTGTCTTTGGCTTAGGCCGTGACCGGGGCAAACTCAGCCGCACCGCCGAGAGCTTCACACCGGGGAAATTCGTTTTTGCTGCCTGTGATCTCAGCGAAGCTAAATCGACCCACTCCGCGGTCCTAGAAATCCGCGATTGGCTCAAGGAAAAGCAACTTCCCCTTCTCGGACTGGTCAACAACGCCGGGGTCTTTGACCGCATCGCCTTTCATCTGACGTCGGATGCGATTTGGGAACGGCACTTTCATACCAACTTGCTCTCAGCCGTGCGCCTCACCCGCGAACTCTATCCGGAACTACTCAAAAGCAAACCGGCGAGTGTTTTGAATATCAGTTCGAACTTGGCTCAGCAGCCGATCTCGCACACTTCCGCCTACTCGGCTTTGAAAGCGGCAATGGTCAATTGGACGAAAGCGCTGGCGCTCGAATGGGCGGCGGAAGGTTTGCGTGCCAACTGCATTTGCCCCGGCATCGTCGACACCCCGATTCACGACTTTCATGCCCACGCGGAAAGCGACACGCGCCGCCAGCAGGCCCATCAAGTGCAGCCGCTTGGCCGCATGGGTCAGCCCGAGGACATCGCCGAAGCCGCCGCATTTTTGTTGAGTGAAAAATCGTCTTGGACGACCGGGGCGATTTCGATTGTCGATGGCGGAGCCACATTATGAGCAGTGGCGCTATACCATGAGTCTCACCCGCGTCGCGCGCCGCCTCAGTTTTTACCGGCAACAGCCCATGCTTGCGGCCGAAACGCATGCGCCCGCACCCGGCTCCGAGTTCACGCCTGAGGGTGCACGCTATAAATATGATTTAGAAACTTATTTTGAAGGTGATCCGGCGAACTCCGACGGCATGGTCGTCAATCTCGCGGAACTCGATCAGCGGCTGCGGCCCTGGCTCGAGCCGGTGGGTGAGGAAACGCCTGCAGGTTTTCTGCATCGCCTGGCCGAGAAGATCATCAAAACGCGGCCGTTCCCCAGCGCCCGCCTGGTGAAGCTGCGCCTCTATCTCGGCGACGACCATTGGCTGGATGTATGGCCCTAGTCGCGGCCACCCGCCTTTATCGCTTCCGCGCCGTGCACAGTTTGAATACGGGCACGCACCGCGAGCAACTGCATGGTCACGAGTACGCACTCGAAATCAGCACGTCCCGTTCAGATTGGAAGGGGCTCGACGAAATGTTGAACTCCTGGGTGCATAGCCAACTCGAAGGCCGCGATTTGAGCATATTGGTCGAACATGCCACAGGTGAAGTTCTGGTGGAGTGGATTCATGAGCGCTTAGCTGCGTCCCCGATCGGTCCCGACTTGCTCGGCGTGGCCTTGCAAGAGACGCGCAAAAATCGCTTTGTCAGCGCCCGCTCGAATGGCCATCTCCTATGAGTGACCCGGTTCGCCTAAGCAAACTGATGTCCGAGCGCGGACTTTGCTCGCGCCGTGAAGCCGACGAGTTGATCGCGGCCGGTCTGGTGAAGGTGAACGGCGAAATCGTCAGTCAGCTCGGGAGCAAATTCCCATCGGATGCCAAAATAGAAATACTGGCTCGCGCGCGCCAACTGCTCGACGCGAAGGTCACCATTCTTTTGAATAAGCCCAAGCATTATGTTTCATCGCAAGCCGAAGACGGTTACAAGCCCGCGATCGTTTTGATCACAGCTGAAAAT